>NZ_NCJB01000176.1:0-4839 GCF_002282275.1 Polynucleobacter sp. 39-46-10
TCGATGCAACACACTATAAATTGCGTAAGCGCAAGGAGTGTTGCTCATGAAACAACGACCTCGAATCTATTACACAGCTATCCAGAAGGATTTAATGTGCCTTTTTATAGATATTGCTCCGTAGGTTTTGTATAATTCCATTCTAAGAAAATGGTTTTCAACCTCCCCCCCCCCGCACGACAAGCGGAGCACCCCATCATCGCGTGCTCAAGTCAGCGTGGCCTGTTGCGGTAGATCAAGATGAGTCTATCTATCTTGAATAAGGTTCTCACAAGAGCTAAACCTGTTTTATTTGATAGTTGGGCGCCTTTTGTTGTCTTAACACTGGCGCTGACCGCCTTCGTTACTTTTTGGGGTTGGATTTCTTACGATGAGCAGACCAGAACTGCGCAAAATCAAGTTAAAAATATCACTCATCTTTTATGCGATCAACTCAATCACCCGCTTTACGAGATTTCACATTCTTTTGATTTTATTGTTGCTCAAATCAAGCCAGAGGCTATGGTGGCAGAGTCAAAGAGTCGTTATCAAAATGAGATTACTACGCTGCTTGAAGAGCAGGTCAAATTAATTTCGTTGCCCGTAGTAACTCGCATCTTCGATGCTAAAGGTGATCTGATCTATAGCGCAGTGCCTAATGAAGCTAGTATTAATGTCTCTCATCGGGAATACTTCACCTATCTTCGCCACCACCCTGGCGAAACTTATTTTTCTCCGACTGCTCTTATTGGTAATCTTAGTGGCGCCCATGTGATACCCATTGCAAGAGCCATTCGGTCTAGCAGCGGCGCCTTTATAGGAGTTGTTCTAACAACAATCCCCATTAATTCATTGAAACATGTATTTCAACACATTGGAGTAGGCTCCGGCGGAACTATCCTATTCAGAGCCATAGTCAACGGTTCGTTGATTTATCGCTATCCTGATAACGGCGAGCAAATTAATCATCAATTGCCCAATACCCCGATGGAAAAGATGATTGCCAGTGGTATTAAAGAGGGTGAAACAACGTATACCCCCTTGTCAGACGGCGTTAAACGCTTGTATGGCTATAAAGTGCTAGACACTCCATTTCCCTACTTTATTGCAGTAGGTCTTGCCCAGAGCGATTACCTGGCAAGCTGGCGCAAGGGTATGATCTTCACGATCTTTGGTGCATTTGTTTTGAATGCCCTTGTTGGATTCTATTTCTTTCGGCAGCGACGGGCATATAAAAGCTTAGTGGTAAGCTCAGAGATGCTTCGGTCAAACGAAGATAAATTGCGTGGTTTGTTTGAATTAAGTCCGATTGGTATCGCCAGAACAGACATGAGTGGACGCTTTGTAGAATTTAATGAAGCTTTTCGTGCCATTACAGGCTTCAACAACGAAGAGTTGCTAAGCCTTGGTTACTGGCAACTCACTCCTAAAAAATATGAGGCATCGGAAGCGCTTCAATTAAAATCCATTGAAGAAACAGGGCGCTTTGGTCCATATGAGAAGACCTACATTAATAAGAATGGAGTTGAAGTTCCCGTTCAACTGTCTGGCATGCTCATCAAGGGCGCTGATGAAGAAAATTATATTTGGTCGATCATCGAAGACATTACACTACGAAAACAGAATCGCTCTCGACTTGATCTTCTAGCTACCTGTATGGCTCACACCAATGACGTGGTTGTGATCACTGAGGCTGAACCCGTCGACTTGCCTGGACCGCGCATTATCTATGTGAATGATGCTTTTGTGAGGATGACCGGCTATGCGGTAGAAGAGGCAATCGGCAACAGTCCACGCATGCTGCAAGGGCCGAAGTCCGATCGCGTTGTCCTGGATCGGATACGCGATGCGTTATTGCACTGGCAACCCGTGCGCGCGGAGTTAATCAATTACACCAAGGATGGCCATGAATTTATAGTGGAGCTTGACATCTCCCCGATTGCCGATGCAGATGGTTGGTACACCCATTGGATCGCGATCCAGCGTGATATCACCGAGCGCAAGTTAGCTGAAAGGGTACTTTTGGATGCCAAGAATTCACTAGAACAATCTCAAGAGCGTTTAACCCTGGCCACTACTGCGGGTGGAGTGGGTATTTGGGAGTGGGACATCGTCAATGATATCTTGGTCTGGGATGCGCAAATGTATAGGCTTTATGGCATTGGTGGAGATCAATTTAGCGGTGCCTATGCAGCTTGGCAAGCAGGCGTGCATCCAGATGATCGGGAGCGGACAGATTTAGAGATCCAAAATGTACTCGCTGGCCATAAAGAATATGACGTTAAATATAGAGTGGTGTGGCCTGATGGCAGTATTCATTACATTCATGCATTGGGTTACGTGGAGCGAGATGGTAGTGACAAGCCTATTAGGATGAGTGGCACCAATTGGGATATTACTGAGCAAAAATTGTTGGAACAAAGGGCAGAAGAACTAGCCTTTTTCGATCCTTTAACGTCCTTGCCAAACAGGCGTTTATTTGCTGACCGCCTGCAAAGAGCGATCATACTGAGCGAGCGCAGTAAGCAATACTGCGCACTACTTGCGATTGATATAGATAATTTCAAAAATATCAATGATCTGCATGGGCACGATGGAGGCGACCTAGTCTTGCAAGCTACCGCTCAACACCTTCTAAATAAGGTGCGCTCTGGAGATACGGTTGCGCGTATGGGTGGCGATGAGTTTATGATTTTGCTGGAAGACTTGGGCTCTAATCCTTTGCAGGCAAGTTCAGTAGTCAAAACGGTTGCTGAAAAGATTTTAGCCAAGTTTAATGCGTTCGATACATTGACTTCGTCTATTCCAATGCGCTCCCTCAGTATTGGTATCACTACATTCATGGGACAGTCTATAGATTCGGTGGCAATAATCAAGCAATCTGATATAGCGCTTTATCAAGCGAAGGAATCGGGTCGCAATTGCATCAAATTTTATGATGAGCAGATGCAGGCAGTAATTAATGAGAGATTCTCTATGGAGAATGCATTGCATCAGGCTATCAAAAATGACTGGTTTATATTGCATTATCAGCCTCAAATGGATAGCAATCAGCGGATTGAGTCTGCTGAAGTTCTTTTGCGCCTTGATCATCCCCAGCATGGTCTGATGAATCCAGGGGAATTTATTGGTCTAGCTGAATCAACGGGTCTGATTTTACCAATCGGCCAGTGGGTATTTAATGCCACATGTCAGCAATTGGCTGCATGGGCAACCCAAGACAGTATGGCGCACCTTGCGTTATCTGTAAATATTAGTATTAAGCAGTTTCAGCAAGCGAATTTTGTAAGCCAGATGATCGACACTGTAGTGAGAACTGGAGCCAATCCCAAATTAATTACCTTGGAATTAACGGAATCCTTGTTTTTAGATGGTATGGCAGATGCTAAACAAAAGATGCAGGCCTTAAAAGATTATGGCTTTAATTTTTCCCTAGATGATTTTGGGACTGGTTATTCCTCCTTATCCTACCTAAAGAGCCTGCCATTTGACGAGCTAAAGATTGACCAAGCATTTATTGCAGAAACACCTGGAAATCAGGTCAACAATGATATTGTCCGTACCATTATCTTGATGGGACAAACACTAGGGCTAAAAGTAGTTGCTGAAGGTGTTGAATCTAAAGATCAGCTTGAGTATTTGAAGGCTTTAGGATGTCACCATTATCAAGGATATTTATTTTTTCATCCTATGCCCTTAGATGATTTTATGGCATCAATAACGCATTAAGCCTCAGTTTAAGTAAGGCCTGTTAATCCCACACAATACGATTTGGAGTAACAAAGTGTTAGATGGTTGCTCCAAACATCCTGTGGTTTAGAAAACCAAAGTCCGAGAGACTGCTGCTTTTAGATCCACGAATTTGCTTGCACATCGACACTGACCGACCGTAGATCCAATGTTTATAATGACCTATCATGGGCTTCTGCTCTCATAATCCTTTGGTCCGAGGCTCAAGTCCTGGTGGGCACACCAATGAAATCAACGACTTAGGAAGAAATTCCTAAGCCATTTTTCTATTTGTGTCACTAAGTGTGTAAGTAATATTCGCGCATTTTCCATAGCAACCCCAATAGATATATAAGTCTACCGTGGGAGCAATGAACTGCTTGTAGATTGTGGTGTACACAAGAGGTGACTTTTACTTCATGAGCTTGAGGCTTCTTGCGCCGCGCCCAGTTAAGGCCGAAGTTTTTCTGTAGTGTTCAAAGAGCAATTTCTTTGCTAAATCAATATCACCACTAATGGCCGCCTCAAATATTCCTACATGTTCTGCGTGATGGTCGCGTTCCCCAAAGTTTTTGCTGGCGGCAACCTGTCTATAGCGATAACTTTCAGTTCCAAGTGTTTCGCTAAATTCTTTAATCCATCTAGATGGCGCGTTTTCTAGCAATGTTTGATGAAACTCCTTGTGAAGTAATTCCCATTCTGGATTAGCGCTATGTTGATTGGCTTCAGATGATCTTGGTTTCTTTGAGAGTTTATGAATTAGTAGAACCAATTTGTCTTCCCACTCTTCAGTGCGATGAGTAATTGACTCCTCAAGAGCCCTCCCTTCAATAAAGCACCTTGTCTCAGTTAGCGTATTGAGCTCTTCCCATCGTAGGGGTGCAACATTAAAACCTCGTTGATCACTTCTTGAAACTAGACCTTCCGCTGAAAGTCTATTTAATGCCTCACGCAACGGACTTGCTCCGGTTTCATAAAAGCTTGATAACTCTTCAATTTTGAGCTTTTGATCGGCGGTGAAGCGGCCCTGCAAGATATCAGCCTTCAGTCGGTCATAGACCGCGCTGGCACGGGTTATTCCTTGTACAGCGTTGATATAGGCAGTCTTTTTTGTTGGGGTTATCACGAAGT
>NZ_NCJB01000177.1:0-4839 GCF_002282275.1 Polynucleobacter sp. 39-46-10
GTTTAATGATTTGGCTAAAAGCGCCACCAATCAGAGAGGCCAATAGTCCAGCGCAGAGTAATCGAGGCGCTAGTACTAAGAGTGGGAAGCACAAAGCAAAGATGCCCCAACCATTGCCAATAAAAGTAAGCCAGGCCCACAGGGTATCGGGCAGGATCTGGGTATAGCGATTAATGAACAAAAAAGTTGGGGTTTGCAGTTCACCAAAATAAATAGCAATTGCTAGGCCAAGCGGCAGAAATGGGATGCACCAAACCCAAATCGAGGCAATTGCAAAAATCGACTTGCGCTGCTCAGTCATTCGAATTAGCGTGCTCGCTCTTGATCGGCTTCATTGAGTTGATGCACCATCTTCTCCAGCACCTGAGTGACAGTGATGGCCTGCATACAGACATTGTCATGGCACGGTGTCTTACGATGATTGGCGGCACTGACACAAGGTGAGCATGCGAGATTGGCTGTGATCGCAATTGACTTGCCAACCGAGCCATAGAGCGCTGGAGTTTCTGGTCCAAATAAAACGACTGTGCGCAACGGGGTCACCGCAGAAAAATGCCCAGGCCCAGAGTCGTTAGTCACCATAACATCAGATAGTGTGTACAGCGCCGGTAGTTCTGCGAAGCTCACTTGACCGGCAAAGTTCAGAGCGTTTTTAACATTAGCAACTGAGCGTACTTTTTCAACATACTGAAATTCAGCGGGGGAGCCAGTGATCAAAATAAGGTCATTAGGATAACGTTGATTTAATCCTTGAATCAGTTCTGAGAAGCGCTGTTGCGCCCAACGTCGTTGCGGCAATAAATCACTGGCATTGGGATTGACCAAAATCAGACGTTGCCCGCCTTGCTTAAATTGAATACCAAAAGACCCACTCAGTTTCTCAATACGCTCGCGAATTTGATTCAATACAGTTGGATTAATTACTGCTTGCTCTAAACGCACTTCAGAATCTGCAATATGTATTTTGCTAAATGGGACTTCAATCTTTTTAGCAAATGCCGCATGAATTAGAGATAGAAAATTCTTGGTAATGTGGATGTGCGGGTTGTAATGGACTTTGCGAGTCAGCATAAAGCCACGCCATAAACCTTCACCATGAAAGATGTGATAACCCACGCGACGACGTGCACCACAGAGGCCAGTGAGTAGAGCGGTAAAGCGAGAGAACAACTCCAAATCAATGACGGTGTCGATACGATGCTTGCGAGCTAGTAGTAAAAATTTGAGCGTGTCTTTAATTAAGCCGCCCAAGCTTGAAGAATCAATCGTAAAAATATTCTCAGGCTTAACAGTATTTAATAAAGTGAGACTAGCGCGATTGCTTTTAAAGATCAGGAAAAATAATTCAGCGCCACGAGCCTGTGCATTACGCATAGCCGGGTCTACTAAGATGGCGCTACCCATTTCTGATAACTCAATAAAGAGCAGTTTGCTTGGCTCATCTGGTCCCCGACCAAATATATTCTTGATGCTATCCATTAGAGCGACTACTGGGCTTGCTACTGCACAAAGTGGCACACCAACCCAATGGTCAATGGCGCGCATAGTATTGACACTAATACTCATAGTAGGGCTCTAAAAAATTACTTCCGTTTTAATAAAAAGTAAGCGCCGGGTAATACCGATAACACGGTAATAGCGCCGTAGCTAATGGATGCTAATACGGTCATAGAGGGGCTTACACCCCACAATGCCAATACTGAAGAGAGTGTGGCTTCACGTAAGCCCCAGCCAGAGATACTGATTGGCAGCATCAAGAGAAGGCTGAGTGCAGGCAAGCCAATCATGAGGGCTTCAATAGGCGCATCCACTCCATAGGCTTTAAGACAGAAGAGCAGCGTCAAAATTGTGAGAGCATGAATGCCAATTGCAAATACAGCTTGAGCGATATTCATGGGCCAAGAAAAAGCGAGCTTAATTCCTAGGAGGGCATGGCTCATTTTGAGGCGATCTAATAATTTTTGTAGCAAGTTGCAGCTCGGACCCCAGGCTAAAACGGCAGCAATAAATAAACCAGCAAAAACCATGATGCCTGTGACGGCGTAACCCAAGTCTGTTCCCCAGGCGGCCAAAGTAGCGCCACCCAAAATGAGGCCCAGTCCACCCAGTAAATTGTTTCCTGCCAAGCCAAGTAGGCGATCTACTAGCACCATAGAAAAACTCAGACGCAATTTAGGTGTTGCGTGCTCCAAGTCAACCGAGTGATGAAGCTCCTCATCTAAGCCTTTTTCTTCAGTCAATTTGCCGCTGCTACTTAAATGGGTGGCTGTAATAGCGCGATAACTATCCCCACCAAGAGTGCTTGGTAGTCCCTGATTGATGAGTCCGCCAGCAAAATAGAGTGCTACAAAGTTAAGGAGACTTCCTTGAAACCCAACTTTGCGCATTAAAAATCCCCAGCGCAGTCCACCACATATAAATGCCGAGAGCATCGTGAATACCGCAGCTAAAAACCACCAAGGCTGCATCCGAATTTCAGAATTGAATAGGGCGTGCCAATCAATTCCGCTCGTGGCCTTCCAGAGGAGTGCGACTGACAAAACAATACGAATGGTGGGCCAAGCCCGTTTGAGGATTGCTTTCCACCCAGATGTGGCTTTTGGGGTGGCTTGGGGTTGTGAACTCATAGGCATAAGGATAATGCCTATGGCTCCTAAGGTCTTGAATTTGGGGAATTAACGTGCTGTACCAGCGTCCTGCCAGTTGCGACAAAGACTGTAGTCAAATTTGGATAAAACCTGCCCAAACCGGATGATTTCTAGGTTGTCCAGGGGTTCGCAGAGCTCAAAGGCGGGGTTTGCCCCAACAGGCGGCTTAAAAGTCATGCCCGACCAATTGATTACTAAGGCGTTCGCACCAGCTGGTAATTGCCCAAACCAGAGGTCAAACTGATCCTGACGCTGGTCCAATACAAAGACTGGTACTGGTTGCGCATACCAAGCAGCCCGACTACCCAACGTCCAGTTTTGTACTGCAATGCCGTTTGCTTTAGTGGCTTGTGCCAATTGAGCTGCTTTTTCGCCTGCAATCTTCCATCCGTAGAGGTCAGCAATTGGATTGGACTTAAGGGCTGCCGTATTCATGCCTCCCGATAAAACATAGCCAAAGCCTATTAAGCAAATGAGTAGTTGCCCAACAAATAAGATGCGTATTGCCATGCGATGTTGCATGGCCCATGCCTTGGCTAGACCAATGCCGGCAAATGGCGCTAGACAAAACCACGCCGGGGTAGTCCAGTGGGGGAGACTGCCGCCCCCAGAAAGTGAAGCAAAAATCATGAAAGGGATCATGAAAAAGCTCAGCAAAGCAAAGATAAGGAGCTTGTGGGAGTGAAGGCAGTGCTTAATATATGTATAGCTGCCTAAAAGTAATAGCGGCCCAAAGCAGGCAATCTGAATACCAATGAAGGCGCCAACTCTACGCCATGCCCAAGTGCCACCACTACCATGGGCAATTTGGTACTTGAACGAGATCCAATCATTGATCCAGTTCCAATAGAGTACTGGGCTAATCACAATTAAGGCAATTGCTGCCGCTATCCAAAAACCTGCTTTAGTAATCCAAGGTTTCTTTGGTAAGGCCAAGAAAACAAAGAGCAGGGCAAATGCAGTAAACGCAGCGGTGTATTTGCTCAGACCTGCTAGGCCCAGTAGCAGGCCAGTAATAATCCAGTCAGAAACAGTGAAGTAATCATTTTGGATCCAGCGCAAAGCCATCAACATTAAACCCAGACTTAAGGGTGCGAGCAAGGTGTCAGGCAAAAGACCGATTGCTAAAACATGCGGTAGTGGGGCTGCAATGATTGTTAAAACAGCCATCAATCCACATAGATTCGCTGAAGGTAGGGCGGTGGTTAGGTAACCCGCATTACGTCCCTGCATCAGGTGATGAATTTCAATAGTTACCTGATATACCAAGAAAGCAGAAAGTACCCAAAGCAATTCCGGAATGAGGCGAATGATCCCCTCGGATGAAGTGAGGGCAACTAATGGCCACTGGATCCAGCCAACTAATGGTGGATGATCAAAGTAACTCCAGGCAAGATGTTTTGCATATAAAGCGTAATGCGCTTCATCAACAGAGAACTCAATCGAGAAGCCAAGGGCAAAGTGCAGCGCCGCAGCGATACAGATGCTGATAGCGGCCCAGCTTGAGGGGGATTGATGGCGCATCAGGCAATTTTAGACTTAGCACCCCATTCTTTGGGACAATTCTAGGGATGTTTACAAAAACTGGCTTTCGATCCCTGCTGCTGTTGACTGCTACAGCCATCTCTTTGCTTGGCTGTGCAGGCTTCACTGGGAATTCCATTGAGAATGAGGCTGGTCAAGCATTTAACGTAGATCAGTTGCCGGCTCAGGAAGATTTGCCGAAATTTTCTGCTGATAGACCAAGAAATGGCATGCCAGATGGTTGGCATTTTTACCACATAGCGCCTTACAAAAAGAACACGATTTACCGGTTGGAGAATTATCAAGGTCGCACGGTGCTCGCTGCTAACTCTAAAACATCGGCATCTGGTCTTGCGGTAAAGCTTCGACCACGTTCAGCGCAAAACCTATGGTTGCAGTGGGAGTGGAAGGCGGTAGCTGCTATACCGAATGCAGACAACGCAGAGAGCCAACAGGATGATGCGCCACTTCGCATTTTGGTAGCCTTTGATGGTAATAAATCCAAGCTTCCCTTAAAAGAAAAGCTCACCTTTGAGATGGCTAGCTTGATTAGTGGGCAAGAGATGCCATACGCCACAGTGATGTATGTTTGGTCGGGCAAGAATCCAGTCAATACCCTGTTGAATAACGCTCACACTTCTCGCGTGAAGATGATTGTGGTTGACTC
>NZ_NCJB01000178.1:0-4826 GCF_002282275.1 Polynucleobacter sp. 39-46-10
ACCATCGAACCTTGCGGAACTTCTACTGCCTTACCATCTAATTCGATTTCAACCATGCTCACTTTAAGATGTCCCGTGCTCAATGTCTTATAAAGGTTTCGCAGAATCTAAGCAGCGCTTATGTTCTACGTGATACGCAAATTCATCCATGTAATGCTTCAACATGCCACGAACTGGCATTGCAGCAGCATCGCCCAATGCGCAAATCGTGCGACCTTGAATGTTGGCCGCTACATCATTCAATAAATCCAAATCTTCTGGGCGTCCTTCGCCGTGCTCAATTCGACTCACAATGCGCCATAACCAACCAGTACCTTCACGGCATGGGGTGCACTGACCACAAGATTCTTCGTGATAGAAGTAAGACAGACGCTCTAAGGCACGAACCATGCAACGTGTTTCATTCATCACGATCACAGCACCAGATCCCAACATCGAACCCGCTTTCGCAATGCTGTCGTAATCCATTGTGAGAGTCATCATCTCAGCACCAGGAATAACCGGTGAAGAAGATCCACCAGGAATAACCGCTTTCAGAGGGATGCCATCACGCATACCACCAGCAAGCTTTAACAACTCAGCAAATGGAGTCCCCAATGGAATCTCATAGTTACCTGGATAAGTCACATCGCCAGAGATAGAGAAAATCTTCGTACCGCCGTTATTTGGCTTGCCCAACTCTAAATACGCTGGACCACCGATTGCCATGATGAATGGCACTGCAGCAAATGTTTCCGTGTTATTGATCGTAGTTGGCTTGCCATACAAACCAAAGCTTGCTGGGAATGGCGGCTTAAAGCGCGGCTGACCCTTCTTGCCTTCAAGTGATTCTAAAAGCGCAGTCTCTTCACCGCAGATATAGGCGCCCCATCCTGGAGCAGCATGTAATTGGAAGTTGAAATCACTTCCCATGATTTTATCGCCGAGATATCCAGCAGCACGAGCTTCTTCAAGCGCCTCTTCGAAGCGAGAATAGACTTCCCAAATTTCGCCATGGATATAGTTGTAACCCACAGTGATACCCATAGTGTAGGCACCAATAATCATGCCCTCAATCAAAGCATGCGGGTTGTAACGCATGATGTCGCGGTCTTTAAATGTACCTGGCTCACCTTCGTCACTATTACAAACTAAATATTTTTGGCCAGGGAATTGACGGGGCATAAAGCTCCACTTCAACCCAGTAGGGAAGCCTGCACCTCCACGACCACGTAATGATGATGCTTTTAATTCAGCAATAATCGCATCCGGTGCAACTTTGTCGTTGATGATGCGACGCAACTGTTGATAGCCGCCACGGCTTTCATAATCCTTTAAGCGCCAGTTTTCACCATTCAATCCAGCAAGGATTAAAGGCTTAATGTGTCTATCGTGCAAGCTAGTCATGCTGCTTCCCCTTCTGCACGGAGCTCACTCAATAGAGCATCAATCTTTTCTTTACTCATGAAACTGCACATGCGCTTGTTATTCACCAGCATCACTGGAGAATCGCCACATGCGCCCATGCACTCACCCTCTTTCAAGGTGAAAGTGCCACAAGGAGTTGTCTCGTTGTAGCCAATACCCAATGTTTCTTTTAAATAAGTAGCCGCAGTTTCACCATGAGTTAACTGGCAAGGCAAGTTGGTGCAAATTACCAACTTGTACTTACCAATTTTCTTGGTGTCATACATGTTGTAGAAAGTAGCTACTTCGTCCACTGCAATCGTTGGCATTCCCAAAATTTGCGCGACAGTTTCAATTACTTCAGGTGAAACCCAACCTACTTCGGTTTGAGCGGCTATCAGAGCAGCCATCACAGCGGATTGTCTTTGCTCTGGGGGATATTTCGCGACATTGCGCGCAATGTCTGCGAGCGTTTTGTCTGAAAGTTGAAGAGTTGTTGTCATGAATTAATCCTTGGCGCGCTGTATTAGCGGTCAATCTCCCCGAACACGATATCTTGGGTACCAATAATGGTTACTGCATCAGCCAACATGTGGCCGCGTGACATTTCATCCATTGCGGACAGATGCACAAAGCCTGGTGCACGAATCTTCATTCGGTATGGCTTATTTGCACCATCAGAAATCAAGTAAATACCAAACTCACCTTTTGGATGCTCAACAGCAGAGTAAGCCTCGCCATTAGGAACGTGCATACCTTCAGTGAAAAGTTTGAAATGGTGAATCAACTCTTCCATATTGGTCTTCATATCCACACGCTTTGGTGGAGATACCTTATGGTTGTCGCTCATGACAGGGCCATCATTTGCTTTAAGCCAAGCCACACACTGTTTAATGATGCGATTCGATTGACGCATTTCTTCCATACGTACTAAATAGCGATCATAAGAATCACCATTCACGCCAACCGGAATGTCAAAGTCGAGTTTGTCGTAAGTTTCGTAAGGCTGCTTTTTACGTAAGTCCCACTCAATACCAGAACCACGCAACATAGGGCCTGTAAAGCCGAGCTGTAAAGCACGTTCAGGAGTCACAACACCAATACCCACTAAGCGCTGTTTCCAAATACGGTTATCCGTTAAGAGATTGCAATACTCATCTACGTTGGCATCAAAACCATTTGAGAATTGCTCAATGAAATCAAGCAAAGTGCCGCTACGGTTTTCATTCAAACGCTTAATCGCAGAGGTGCTACGAATCTTAGACTGAGAGTACTGCGCCATCTGCGTTGGCAGATCACGATAGACGCCACCTGGACGATAGTAAGCAGCATGCATACGAGCGCCTGACACTGCTTCGTACATATCAAAAATATCTTCACGATCGCGGAAGGCATACAAGAACACAGCCATTGCACCAACGTCTAGACCGTGACAACCAATCCATAAGAGATGATTGAGCAAGCGGGTTAACTCGTCATACATCACGCGAATGTATTGCGCACGCAAAGGTACATCTACTTGTAGCAACTTCTCAATTGCCATCACGTAAGCATGCTCATTTGCCATCATCGAGACATAGTCCAAACGATCCATGTATGGAACGTTTTGAATCCAAGTACGTGTCTCGGCTAATTTTTCTGTGGCGCGATGCAATAAACCGATATGTGGATCAGCGCGTTGAATGACTTCACCATCAAGTTCAAGCACTAAGCGCAATACGCCGTGTGCCGCAGGATGCTGAGGACCAAAGTTGAGGGTGTAGTTCTTAATTTGTGCCATGACTTAAACCGGACCTCCGTACTGCTCTTCGCGCACGATCCGTGGCGTAATCTCACGCGCTTCAATCGTGACAGGCTGATACACCACACGTTTTAACTCTGGGTCGTAACGCATTTCTACATTGCCAGAAATTGGGAAATCTTTTCTAAATGGATGACCGATAAAACCGTAGTCAGTCAAAATACGACGCAAGTCTTCATGACCATCAAACAAGATGCCGTAGAGATCAAATGCTTCACGCTCAAACCAATTGGCTGCAGACCAAACGGGAGTTAATGAAGCTACTACCGGGTAAACATCCTCTGGAGCGAATACACGAACACGCAAACGCCAATTGTGAGCTATGGATAAGAGATGAGTCACTACGCCAAAGCGTTGGCCGCCCCACTGCCCTTCACGGTAATCTTGGTAATCTACGCCGCATAAATCAATCAATTGCTCAAAGGCCAATGAAGGCTCATCACGCAATAACATAGCGGATTCAAAATAGGTGTCTGCATTAAGAACTACAGTCACCTCACCCAAAGCAATTTCAATTGACTGAACGCGCTTACCTAAAACTTTTTCAAGGTTAGCGGCGAGTTGAACTAAACGATCTGACATGGATTAAGCCTTCCGCGCAATCGTGCTAGTGCGAGCGATCTTGGATTGCAACTGAATAATTCCGTAGATCAATGCTTCTGCAGTTGGAGGGCATCCAGGAACATAGATATCTACTGGCACGATGCGGTCACAGCCGCGAACTACTGAATACGAGTTATGGTAATAACCACCGCCATTAGCGCAAGAGCCCATCGAGATAACCCAACGTGGCTCAGGCATTTGGTCATAAACCTTGCGAAGCGCTGGAGCCATCTTGTTACACAAGGTGCCAGCAACAATCATGAGATCTGATTGACGTGGAGATGGGCGGAACACCACACCAAATCGATCCAAGTCATAACGAGATGCGCCTGCGTGCATCATTTCAACAGCACAGCAAGCAAGACCAAAAGTCATTGGCCATAAAGAACCATTACGCGTCCAGTTGATTAACTGGTCTGCAGTAGTGGTAACAAATCCTTCTTTGAGAACGCCTTCTAGTGCCATATCTATCACTCCCAGTCGAGAGCGCCCTTTTTCCAGATATATACGAAGCCCACGATGAATTCCAATAAGAAAATCACCATAGAGGCGTAGCCGAACCAACCAATATCACGTAAGGCCACACCCCATGGGAATAGGAATGCAGTTTCTAAGTCAAATAAGATAAATAGGATGGCGATGAGGTAATAACGCACGTCGAACTTCATACGTGCATCTTCGAAAGCTTCAAAACCGCACTCATATGGCGACAGTTTTTCCGAATCAGGCTTCGAAGGAGCCAAGATTTTTCCGAGGAACATGGGGACTAAACCCACCCCAATACCTACGAGGATAAAAAGAAGAACAGGAAAGTAATTAGCGAGATTCAAAATGGCCCTGAGTCGTTCGTCTGGAAAGTCCTAAGAAACTACAAATTATCAATTATTCCGGTACAAAAATTCTTGATTTACAAGATAAACCCTACTAATTTTACAATTTGGTGCCGACGGCGAGACTCGAACTCGCACAGCCTAAGCCACTACCCCCTCAAGATAGCGTGTCTACCAATTTCACCACGTCGGCATCTTGTAAAACC
>NZ_NCJB01000179.1:0-4800 GCF_002282275.1 Polynucleobacter sp. 39-46-10
TGAAGAAGATCGGCACAATGCTGGCTTCTGGTTTGTGGACGACCTCGCTAAACAATTGAGCGCCCGCTTTGAAACCGAAAAACGCTTTCATGGCAAAGTTGCTAAAGCGAAATGGGGGGATGAAGATCTCTTCTTGCTCAAACCCAGCACTTATATGAATCTCAGTGGCCAGTCTGTCGGAGCACTATGCCGCTTCCACAAAATTACACCCAAGGATGTGCTGGTAGTGCAGGATGAGCTTGATCTCAAGCCCGGTACTGCACGCATCAAGCTTGGCGGTGGCACCGGTGGGCACAATGGTCTAAAAGATATCCAGGCTCACCTAGGAACGCCTGAGTACTGGCGCTTGCGATTGGGTATCGGGCATCCACGCGACCTCGCCGCAGAAGGTGCGCGAGTGATGGATGTGGCGGACTATGTGCTGAGAAGGCCTTTGCAGCTTGAGCAAAAGCAGATTGATGCGAGTATCGAAGATGGTTTACAAATTCTGGATTTATTTATGAGGGGCGATACTCAGGCAGCAATGCTGGAGTTGCATTCCAAATCAAACTAGCTCGATAAGGTGCTCAAGCTATAAAAACTACTTAGCGAGAGCTTTCTTGGCCGCAGTTAAGGCTTGATACTTCACCATTAATTGCGTTTGGTTTTCTGGAAACGCGGGGTTCAGCGGAATGCAGTCAACTGGACAAACCTGCTGACACTGGGGTGCATCGTAATGACCCACACACTCAGTACATTTATTGGGATCAATCTCATAGATCTCTAGACCCATGTAGATTGCATCATTCGGACATTCAGGCTCACATACATCGCAATTGATGCATTCGTCCGTGATCATGAGAGCCATCTTGCTTCCCTGGCGCCTTACTCTTTGCCCTTGTTGGCTTCAATCTTTTTGACTAACCACTTTTCTACAGATGGGAATACAAACTTACTCACATCACCACCCATCGAAGCAATTTCACGAACAAATGTTCCTGAAATAAATTGGTATTGGTCTGAAGGCGTTAGGAATAGCGTTTCAACATCAGGCAATAAATAACGGTTCATGCCCGCCATCTGAAACTCATATTCAAAATCAGAAACAGCACGCAAGCCACGCACAATCACTCTCGCATTATGTTCGCGGGCAAAATCTTTTAATAAACCCGTGAAGCCCACAATCTTCACATTGGAATAATGACCCAAAACCTCTTTAGCAATCTCAATCCGCTCATCTAAAGTGAAGAAGGGGCGCTTGCTACGGCTATCAGCAACACCAACAATCAATTCCCCAAAAATACTGGAAGCACGGCGCACCAAGTCCTCGTGGCCACGAGTTAAAGGATCAAATGTTCCAGGGTATACAGCAACAGTCATAACGCTCCTCAGGCTTTTTCAGCTACAGGCAAGAGTTTAGCCCCTCTTCGAGCGAAATAGACAAGCTTTTACCTGCCCAGCCTCTAGGTATTTCCCACAATGCCATTCGGGCACCAGCGCTTCGATCTCATCACGTGAGCGACTAGACGGAAACTCGACGTAAATTCCCCCGCCGGGACTGTCATCGCAAACGCGAGCGGCCTCTACTAAGGCTTGGTTTAATAAGCCCTCCTCCTGAAAGGGTGGATCAATAAAGATCAAATTACTAGAGCGATCGGCTTGTTGCTTTAAAAACTCTAAGCTATCTCTGTGCACAATCTGTACTGATCCAGGAGCAGGAGATGACTGTAGCAAAGCATAGTTAGCCAAAAGCTTTGCATGCGCCCTCTTATCCTTTTCTAACAAAGTCACTGAACTGGCATGTCGTGAAGCAGCCTCAAAACCTAAGACGCCAGTTCCTGCAAACAAATCTAAGCAACGCAAACCCACCAGATCCTGGCCAAGCCAATTAAATAAGGTTTCCCGAACGCGATCTGTAGTGGGACGTAGACCAGATAGATCCAACACACTCAGTAAACGACTACGCCATACTCCACCAATAATGCGAATTTTCTGAGGAGGCTCAGGGCGCTTACCTGATGAAGCCGGCTTTGTGGGTTTATTTATTTTTAACCCCTAACACCACAATCTTCATTCGGTCCATAGCCAAGTATTTTTGGAATGCCTCCTTGACTTGGTCCAAGCTCACCATCTCCACTTGCTTAGTCCATACATCCATCGTGTCGAGCGGCAAGTTATTCCAAGCAATAGATGACACGTTATCAAGCAGCTTGCGATTGTTATCAATTCTCAAAGGATAGCCATTGATTAAATTTGCCTTAGCAGCGTCAAGTTCAGATTGCATCGGTCCATTAGCAATAAATTGTGCAATAGTAGAACTCATCACTTCAAGAGCCAAAGTAGCTTGATCACTCTTAGTCTGCACGCCCGCCTGAAATATCCCCACATCTTTACCGGGCGCAAAATAACTGAACACACTATAAGCAAGGCCACGCTTCTCACGAACCTCTGACATCAGACGCGATACAAAACCACCGCTGCCTAAAACATAATTCCCCACAAGCAATGGGAAGTAATCTGGATTACTGCGAGTAACTGCAGTCATTCCCATCGCAATATGGGCTTGCTGCGTGTCAAATGGAATAGTGACTTCGCGTTGACTTAAAGGCTCGACTGTTGAGCGCTCAAACTCTGGCAGCTTGGCAATAGCAGGTCCAGACTGTGGCACTCTTTGCAATAAACCCTGAACGATTTCAGCGGCCTCGACTTTACCCACATCACCAACAATGCTGACGATCATCCGATCACCCCGATAAAACTGCCTATGAAACTGCTGCAAGTCAGTTGTGCTGATATTGGCAATACTTCGCACCGTTGGTGAATTAGCCAAGGGATAGTCACCATAAACCAATTTTCTAAAACGACGATCTAATACTGACTCCGGCTTTGTCTCCGACTCTAACAATGCAGTAGTCATTCTTTGCTTCTCACGGGCTAAGATTTTGGCATCATAAGTTGGTGCACTCAACATGGCTGATGCCAATTGAACGGCGCGATCACGCAAATCTTTACGACTTAAAGTCCGAATGCGCATGATGGCACGCTCACCGCTGACAGATATACCAAGGTTTGCACCTAAATCAGCAATCTCATCAGCAATCTGTGCCTCATTCAACAAACCCTTCTCTGACTTGGCACCATAGTTCATCAACTGCCCAACCACAGTAGCTAAGCCACTCTTGGCTGATGGATCATAACGATCGCCTGCATCAATACTGATTTCAATATCGACCATCGGTAGCGATTTGGTTTGAACTAGATAAGCCTGTGCGCCCTTGAATGAGTCTAACTTTTCAATCGGCAATATTGCATGGGCAGAGGTGCTGACTACTGCTATCAGTACGAATGTAAGACAAGCCTGCTTGATTAATTTATTTAGCAGCATGATTACCCCCTTGCTTACTCTCAGCGGACTGACGTCCCTGTGGATCTAGCACTGCAATGGTCAGACCCTCATCTACCAAATATTTTTTTGCAACGGCTTGAACTTGTGTAGGAGTGATTTTTTGCATCCTATCCAACATCACATCAATATCCCTCCATGAGAATCCCGCCATCTCTGTGCTGCCAATTTCCATTGCCTGACCAAAGATCGAATCGCGCTTATAAATCTGATCAGACAGAATGCGTACCTTAATGCGCTTGAGCTCTGACTCCAGAATTCCTTTATCGACAATTTCTTTCAGAGCCTTCCGAATACTGCTCTCAGCCTGCTCCACTGTTTTTCCTTTAGCCATGCTGGTGCTAATTACAAAAAGTTCTGGGCCTCTTGAGACCATGTCGTAACCGACACTCACATCATTGACTACACGTTCCTGCTTTACCAGTGCGCGATTGAGACGTGCATTGTCATAACCGTCAAGTACTGCAGCCAACAATTCCAGTGCATAAGGCTCGTCATCGTCTAACTTTCCTACTTGTAACTTGGGCGCCTTCCAGGCCATTGCCAGCTGTGCGCTATCTGCGGGTGCCTTAACCTGAACTCGCTTAATTCCTTTTTGTGGAGGTTCAATCTGGGGCTTGCGATCTGGCAACTCTCTTGCAGAAGCAGCTCCATAATATTTTTCTGCTGCTTGCAAAATGACTTTAGGATCAACATCACCAGCAATCACTACTGTTGCATTATTCGGTTTATACCAACTACGATACCAATCACGTGCATCAGCGGCTTTCATATTCACCAGGTCATTCATCCAGCCAACTACTGGATGACGATAAGGCGAGCTCATGAATGCAGTAGCCATCAGCGATTCATACAGCAAACTGGTGGGATTATCTTCAGTACGCAAGCGACGCTCTTCCATTACCACCTGAATTTCTTTTAAAAACTCTGCATCATCAAAATTGAGATTGGACATGCGATCCGCTTCCAGTTTCATCACTTCATCTAACTTAGACTTTTCAACTTGCTGGAAATACGCTGTGTAATCTCGAGAAGTAAAAGCATTTTCACGACCGCCCACCGCCGCAACTAAACGAGAGAACTCGCCCGATTTCACTTTGTTAGTTCCCTTAAACATCATGTGCTCAAGAACATGGGCCACCCCAGTTTTGCCGTTAACCTCATCCATTGAACCGGCACGGTACCAAACCATATGTGCGACCGTTGGTGCTCGATGATCCTCGCGCACAATCAACTTCAGCCCATTGGAAAGCTGAAACTCATGAGTATTAGCTTGGGCTGTGTCTGATGCCGCCCAAGCGCTAGGGCAACAAAGCATTAAATAGAAAGAAAAACGTAATAAAGTGGAGCGCATCTGTAAGATCACCTATCCCAAGAATTAAATTGATAAGATGCAAGGATTAAATTGTATCGATTAT
>NZ_NCJB01000180.1:0-4788 GCF_002282275.1 Polynucleobacter sp. 39-46-10
ATATATGTGTATTCGCGTATATATACCTAAAATAGATTTTTTTTGAATCATTAGCATTTGGAGACATGCCATGCGCATAGGAGTACCGCTGGAAATCAGGCCTGGGGAAACTCGGGTAGCCGCCACACCGGAAACCGTTAAGAAGTTGATTGGCCAAGGCCATACGGTTGTTATTCAAAAGGATGCAGGTGTTACAGCCAGCCAACCCGATTCTGCGTATGAGGCAGTGGGCGCAAGCATTGGTAGCGCTGCTGATGCTTTTGGCGCAGAGATCGTGCTGAAAGTGCGTGCACCCGAAGCTGCCGAACTCAAGCAAATTAAATCTGGCAGCGTGCTCCTGGGCATGCTCGATCCATTTGATAACGACAATATTGCCGCCATGGCTGCACAGGGTGTCACAGCATTCTCATTAGAGGCTGCTCCCCGTACCACTCGCGCTCAAAGCATGGACGTTCTTTCTTCGCAAGCTAACATTGCCGGTTACAAAGCGGTGATGGTTGCCGCTAACGAGTATCAGCGCTTTATGCCAATGCTCATGACTGCAGCGGGAACCGTTAAAGCTGCACGTGTACTGATCTTGGGTGCGGGTGTTGCCGGCCTCCAAGCAATTGCAACCGCAAAGCGTTTAGGCGCAGTGATCGAAGCATCTGATGTGCGTCCAGCGGCTAAAGAGCAAATTGAATCTCTCGGCGCTAAGTTTGTTGATGTTCCTTATGAAACTGACGAAGAGCGTGAAATCGCTCAAGGTGTTGGTGGTTATGCTCGCCCAATGCCAGAAGCTTGGATGAAGCGTCAGGCAGCACTCGTTGCTGAACGCGCTCAACAAGCTGACATCGTGATTACTACTGCATTAATTCCGGGTCGTAAGCCACCAGTCTTGTTGCACAGCGATACCGTTGCCAATATGAAACCCGGCTCTATCGTGATCGACCTAGCTGCTGGTCGCGGCGATAACGGTTCAGGTAATTGCCCTTTGACAGAAGCTGACAAGATTGTTGAAAAAAACGGTGTGAAGATTATTGGTTACACCAATCTCGCTAGCATGGTAGCGGCAGATGCTTCTGCCTTGTATGCGCGCAACTTGCTCGACTTCATGAAGCTAATTGTTGACGCAGAAGCTAAGTTAGTTATCCCAAGCGATGACGATATCGTTACTGCCTGTCTCATGTGTCGTGATGGCCAAGCCATTCGTAAAAACTAATAGCAATCATTCAAAGGAAACATCATGGATCTCGCTGCTTTTCAAAGCATCCTCACAGTCCAAAACATCACCGTGTTTGTATTGGCCATTTTTGTTGGCTATCACGTGGTTTGGAACGTTACCCCTGCACTCCACACCCCACTCATGGCGGTTACTAACGCCATTTCTGGAATCATTATTGTTGGCGCCCTCCTGCAAACCGAAGTGATTGGTGGCGATGAAATTACTCTCACCAGCATCATTGGTGCGGTAGCAGTTTTCTTAGCCTCAATCAATATTTTTGGTGGCTTTATGGTCACCCGTCGCATGCTGGAGATGTTCAAGAAAAAAGCTCCTAAGGCTGATGCGGCCGGAACTAAATAAAACTAGAACAAGATCTTATAGAGACCAAAATAATGTCAAACATAACCGCGATTTCCTATCTCATTTCATCGGTATTATTCATCCTCGCTCTGCGTGGATTGTCCTCGCCGACAACTTCACGTCAAGGCAACACCTTCGGTATGATCGGTATGCTTCTTGCCGTCATTACCACCTTCATGATTCCTGACTTTAAGCCAGTCTTCTCATTGATTATTGGCGCGATTGTTGGTGGTGCCATCATCGGAACCATTGCTGCTAAGCGTGTGCAGATGACCAAGATGCCTGAGCTCGTAGCACTCATGCACTCTTTTGTTGGCTTGTCGGCTGTATTGATTGCCATCGCAGCGGTATACAACCCAGCCCATGACCATACTGGCGCGCAAAAGATTGAACTCTTTATTGGCGCCTTTATTGGGGCAATCACCTTTACTGCCTCAATCATCGCGTTCGGAAAACTTTCCGGCAAGGTTAGCGGTAAGCCAGTGACCTTTGCTGGACAACATTTACTAAACCTCGCCCTCGCAATTGGCATGGTTGGTGGCGGTGTCATGTATTTCATGACAGGTAGCCACGAAGCATTCTTGGTGATGTGTGCCATTGCCTTGGTATTGGGCGTGACATTGATCATCCCAATCGGTGGTGCCGATATGCCAGTGGTGGTATCGATGCTGAACAGCTACTCTGGTTGGGCTGCGGCTGGTATTGGTTTCACATTAAATAATCCTGTTTTGATCATCGCTGGTGCTTGCGTAGGCTCATCTGGTGCGATTCTGTCTTACATCATGTGTAAGGCAATGAACCGATCCATCTTGGCGGTATTGCTTGGTGGTTTTGGCGCTGAAGCCTCTGCCGGTGGCGCCGATGATGGGGGCCCAAAGAACTACAAAACTGGCTCCCCAGAAGATGCCGCCTTCCTTATGGAAAATGCTGATACTGTGGTGATTGTTCCTGGTTACGGCTTAGCAGTTGCCCGCGCCCAGCACGCCCTGAAAGAATTAACAGAGAAATTGACTCACCATGGCGTGACCGTGAAGTATGCGATTCACCCAGTGGCAGGCCGTATGCCTGGTCATATGAACGTTCTCTTAGCTGAAGCAGAAGTTCCATACGATCAAGTATTCGAAATGGAAGACATTAACAGCGACTTTGGTCAGGCTGATGTGGTCTTAGTTCTTGGTGCAAACGATGTGGTGAATCCTGCCGCTCGTACACCAGGTAGTCCAATCTTCGGTATGCCGATCTTGGAAGCATTCAAAGCTAAAACGATCATCGTAAACAAGCGCTCCATGGCTGCAGGTTATGCTGGCCTTGATAACGAACTCTTCTATATGGATAAAACCATGATGGTCTTCGGCGATGCGAAGAAGGTGGTTGAAGACATGGTGAAGTCAGTTTCTTAAAGACCAAACCAAGCAGCATTAAATAATAAATGACCGCCTTCGGGCGGTTTTTTATTACCTCAGAATCCTGCTTTTACCAACACTAATAAAAAAACGCCCGGTCTTTTGAACCAGGCGTTTTAGCTTCTACAGCTTGATAGCTGAGGAAATTACGGCTATTACATCATGCCGCCCATTCCACCCATACCACCCATGCCGCTCATATCAGGCATGCCACCACCAGCGGAATCATCCTTTGGAGCTTCACAGATTGCGCAATCAGTAGTCAACAATAAAGCTGCAACAGAAGCTGCATTAACCAATGCAGTTTTTGTTACCTTAGTTGGATCGATCACGCCTTGAGCTACGAGGTCGCCATATTCACCAGTTGCTGCGTTGTAACCGTTGTTGCCTTTGCTGGCCAACACTGCATTAACAACAACGCTAGCTTCATCGCCTGCGTTAGAAACGATGATACGAATTGGCTCTTCCATTGCGCGCAATACGATGTTGATACCAGCGTCTTGGTCAGCGTTATCGCCTTTCAAACCTTTGATACCTTGCATCGCACGTAACAATGCTACGCCACCGCCAGGAACAATACCTTCTTCAACCGCTGCACGAGTTGCGTGCAATGCATCATCAACGCGGTCTTTCTTTTCTTTCATTTCAACTTCAGTAGCAGCGCCAACACGAATCACCGCAACACCACCTGCCAATTTGGCAACGCGCTCTTGCAATTTCTCTTTGTCGTAGTCACTAGTTGCTTCATCGATCTGAACACGGATATTCTTCACGCGCGCTTCGATTGCTTTAGCATCGCCAGCACCGTCAATGATGATGGTGTTTTCTTTGCCTACTTCGATACGCTTGGCTTGACCCAAGTGCTCAAGAGTTGTTTTCTCGAGTGTGAGGCCGATTTCTTCAGCGATCACTGTACCGCCAGTCAAAATCGCGATGTCTTCCAGCATGGCTTTACGACGATCGCCAAAGCCTGGGGCCTTAACAGCACAAGTCTTGATGATGCCGCGGATATTGTTCACAACCAAAGTTGCCAAGGCTTCGCCTTCAACATCTTCTGCAATGATCAACAATGGACGACCAGACTTCGCTACTTGCTCGAGTACTGGGAGCAAATCACGGATGTTGCTAACTTTCTTGTCAAACAAGAGAACGTAAGGAGTTTCCAATACGGCAACTTGCTTTTCAGGTTGGTTAATGAAATATGGAGAGAGGTAGCCGCGGTCAAACTGCATACCTTCAACTACTTCAAGCTCATCTTCCAAAGACTTACCATCTTCAACAGTAATAACACCTTCTTTACCTACTTTTTCCATTGCTTCAGCAATTCGCTGACCAATGCTGTGATCGCTGTTAGCTGAGATTGAACCAACTTGAGCGATTTCTTTAGTAGTTGTACAAGGCTTACTGATCTTCTTGAGCTCTTCGATTGCAGCTGTAACTGCTTTATCAATACCGCGCTTCAAGTCCATTGGGTTGTGACCTGAAACTACGTATTTCATACCTTCGCGAACGATAGACTGAGCCAATACAGTTGCGGTAGTTGTACCGTCACCAGCGATGTCATTGGTTTTGGAAGCAACTTCCTTCACCATCTGAGCACCCATGTTCTGGAGCTTATCTTTGAGTTCGATTTCTTTAGCTACGGATACGCCATCCTTAGTGATGGTTGGGCCGCCAAATGAACGCTCGATAACCACGTTACGACCTTTTGGTCCCAAAGTAGTTTTTACTGCGTTCGCCAGAATGTTTACGCCTTCTACCATCTTGGTACGGGCGTTATCTCCAAATACGACGTCTTTTGCTGCCATGATTGAGTTCCTT
>NZ_NCJB01000181.1:0-4778 GCF_002282275.1 Polynucleobacter sp. 39-46-10
GGGTTAGTATTTTTTAAATTCCTCATTAATGTTTATTTATTAAAAGAATCTTTGACATTTATATTTATGCGCTTATAATCAATTTTATGGATAAATAATCCCATTTAAATGATTATTTCGATAAACAAAATAGGTTCTTAATTGAGGAGTACTAAATGTTTAAATATCCTGTAAGTCTTATTCAAAGCGATACAGCACAAGGTTATCTATTAACCTGCGATGACATCCCCTCTGTGATAGCGCATGGACATACCATTGCTGCGGCATTAGATGCTGGAAAAATAGTTTTAGAAGCTGCAATTGAGTCTTATCTTGAAGATAAAAAATTAGTGCCTACTCCATCTAAGGCAAAGCGTGGGCAGCGCGGTATTGAATTACCAACCAGCCTTGCTGCCAAGGTGCTGTTGCTGAACGAAATGATTACTCAAAAAGTTCGTCCTGCTGAATTGGCGCGTATGTTAAACACTACACCGCAAGAAGTGAATCGCTTAACCAATGTGCGTCATACCACAAGAATTGATGGCATTGCAGCAGCCTTGCAAGTGTTGGGTAAGCAGCTATATGTAAGGCTTGTTTGAGATATTACTTTTTAACTTACGCAGTCGCTAAGTCAATAAATATTGTGGAGGTCTAAAGTGGAAAATATTAATAGCCAGCCGTTTAATTTAAATAAGGTGAAAGCTTCTATAGTGCAGTGTGCGAAAGCCGTGGGCTCTAGCGAGCAAGTGTTAAAAGACAGTGATTTTGATGACTGGCAGAATGACTATAGCAAGTCTTGGCAAGTGCGATTCATTTACGATTTGCAGTGCTTGCAAAAAGCGATTAAGTTGATTGATGATGCTATATTACAAAAAGATTTGCTTACTGTGGATGAGGCGCTAAGAGACGCTGTCATTCGCTCTAGCTCCATAGCATCAACGTTTGAATACATTACTAGCGATTTGATGCATTTACGGCACATATTGAAAAATGCACCAATCACTGGTAATTCAGAACACTGAGATATCGAGTTTAGTAACAGGGCATTATTTGAATTTTAGTTGGCTGTTTGAATTAATCTTCGATTCTAAAGCCTACTTTTAGCGTGACTTGAAAATGCGCCACTTTGCCATCCACAATATGGCCACGCGTTTCAATGACTTCAAACCAATTCAGATGGTGCAAAGTTTGTGATGCTTTCGCAATTGCAGACTGAATAGCGTCATCTGAACTCACTGCTGATGAGCCAACAAGTTCTATTACTTTGTAGGTATGTGCAGACATATATCCTCCGGCGCGTTAATTAAGTTACATCTATATCATAGCGTTAATTTAACATCGCTACATTACAAGCTACGCTAAATTAAGCACAAGCTACGCTAAATTAAGCATAAGTGTAGCCACTAAGTTACAACTGCTCAATATAGGCGTAAAAAAGCCCGATTCATCATCGGGCCTTTTGTTTAAAGCAAATTGATAAAGCTTATTTGTTTTGTGTTTCAACCATTACCAAAGGTTCTGCGGTTGTCTCAGCTGCGGCTTGTTTTTGCCACGATGCTGCTCTACGCGGTTTGCTAGGTTTTTCAGCTTCAACTGGAGCAGCTACTTTAGCCGTATCGGCTTTAGTTTCGACTAGTTGCAAGCCAACTGCAGCTAAATCTACTGGCTTAGCTTCAGCTTTAGGTTTGCGTCCGCGTGCAGGACGTTTTTTATCTGTTTTCACCGCTGCTTTGTCATCAGCCTCAACAACCTGAGTTGCATTATCGTTTACTGTTGCTGGGGTAGATTCAGTCGCTGGCGCAGATTTCTTGCCCGCAGCTTTTTGTGGCCTTGGTTTTTTCGTTTCCGCAGTGCTTGCAGTCTCTACTTTTGCAGACTCAGTTTTAGTTGCCGCAGCTTCTGTTGCAACATTAGCTTGCGCTGCTTGCTCATTCACCGTTGGTTTGGCGGCTTTAGTTTCAACAGGTGCGCTTTCTTCGACTTTAGCTGAAGCAATCACTGGTTCTACAGCAGCGTTAGCTACGATTTCTTCGTTAGGTACGAAAGGGCGATTGTTTTCACGTGGCGCTGCATTTTCATCACGATCACGACGACCACGACGATTGTTGCGGTTGCGACGTCCAGTACGCTCGGTGCGTTGCTCTGTAGTCTCGTTAGCATTTGCTTCCGGGGCTACTCCGTTCGCAGCCTGGTTACGCTGACTTTCAGCGCGTTCCTGACGTTGTGCATCATTGCGTGGCTGTTGTGGTTTCTGTTGACGTGGCTCTTGCGCTTTGCTTTCTGCTTGACGCGGCTCTTGTGTTTTTGCTTCAGCATTGCGGTTAGGGCGGTCTTGTTGCGCTGCATTTTTCTCGCCACGCTCACCACGATTGCGATCATTGCGGTTACGGTTGCGATTGCGGTTACGGTTGCCTTCGCGACGTGATTCAGCTGCTTTTTCTTCTGCCTTTTCTTCATTGGTTTTGCTACCGAATGCCGCAAAGAAGTTTTTAATTCGCGCAAATAGTGACACTGTAGGCTCAACTTTTTCAGCCACGATAGGTGCTGGTGCAGCAGGCGTAATGCCTTTGACTAAGGCTACCGCTTTAACTGCTTTAGCTTCTTCAGCTGCGTCTGGCAGATAGCTGGTTTCAGCAGGCAATTCAACCATTTTGTAACTTGCACGGTTGGTTTCCAGTGTTACATCATCGTGCTTAATGCGCATGATGTTGTAGTTAGGAGTTTCAAGGTGAATGTTAGGAATCAACACCACTTCAACGCCCATGCGCTGTTCAATTTTATGAATGTCCGCACGTTTTTCATTAAGCAAGAACGTAGCTACTTCAACAGGAAGTTGTACTTGAATAATGGCGCTATTTTCTTTCATCGCGTCTTCTTGCGTGATACGCAAGATATGCAATGCAGTGGATTCAATGCCGCGGATATGACCAGTACCATGACAACGTGGGCATGGGATATGGTTAGTTTCACCTAAGCTTGGACGCAAACGCTGGCGTGATAATTCTAATAAACCAAAGCGTGAGATTTTGCCGGTTTGTACACGTGCGCGATCTAAATGCAAGGCATCACGTAAGGCATTTTCAACTTCACGTTGGTTACGTTGGTTTTCCATATCGATAAAGTCAATGACCACCAAGCCACCTAAGTCGCGTAAGCGTAATTGACGCGCCACTTCTTCAGCCGCTTCGAGGTTGGTATTGAGTGCCGTTTGCTCAATATCGCTACCGCGTGTGGCACGACCAGAGTTAACGTCTACAGAAACTAAAGCTTCAGTGTGGTCAATGACAATTGCGCCACCTGATGGCAAACGTACTTCACGTGCGAATGCTGATTCAATTTGGTGTTCGATTTGGAAACGCGTGAACAGAGGGATTTCATCTTGATATAACTTCACGCGCGCCACATTGCCTGGCATCACGTGGTTCATGAACTGTACCGCTTGTTCGTGAATATCCGGTGTGTCGATGAGAATTTCACCGATGTCTGAACTGAAGTAATCACGAATCGCACGAATCACTAAGCTACCTTCTTGGTAGATCAGGTAAGCGCCAGGCTGCATGGCTGAAGCACCATCAATAGCTGCCCACAATTGCGTGAGGTAGTTTAAATCCCATTGCAGTTCTTCAACGGTGCGGCCAATCCCAGCGGTACGTGCAATGATGCTCATGCCTTTTGGTACTTCGAGTTGCGCTAATGTATCGCGTAGTTCGTCACGGTCTTCGCCTTCAATGCGACGTGACACACCACCACCACGCGGGTTGTTTGGCATTAACACCAAATAACGGCCAGCGAGTGAGATAAACGTTGTGAGCGCAGCACCTTTATTGCCACGTTCGTCTTTATCTACTTGAACGATGATTTCTTGGCCTTCTTTTAAGGCATCTTGAATGCGGGCGCGGCTGTCTGCGCCTTCTTTGTAGTAGCTACGCGCCACTTCTTTGAAAGGTAAAAAGCCGTGACGATCTTGACCGTAGTCAACAAATGCGGCTTCGAGTGAAGGTTCAATACGGGTGATAACACCTTTGTAAATATTGCTTTTGCGCTGTTCTTTACCAGCGTGTTCAATATCTAAATCGATGAGTTTTTGACCATCAACAATCGCAACGCGTAACTCTTCAGATTGCGTTGCATTAAATAACATGCGTTTCATTGTTTGCTCCTGCGCTAGCAAAGGCGAGCAGAAAAACGGCTTAAATTTAAGCTCAGAATGAGAACGTTTAAGGTGAAAGTGTCAAAGCTTGGTTGAATTACTCTAGAAGCAGTATTTTAAATATTGAAACTGCTTATTGAATGCTAACGACATTGCATATAACAAGGGCGCAATTTAACGTTGTATCGCGGTTGGTTAAGATTAATATCTAGCCGCGATTAATATTTAAATGCAATGAGTCAGTTAAACTGAGTCTGTATTTGTCATCTAAATCAAGGTGTTTCATCAGCATAAGCTTGGTATGAAACAGTTTATTTGTGCGTTAAGGCAACCTAATTGCTAAATTTGTGCTTAAATGCGGCCTATACCAGCCAGCTCTAGCTTAAATTCGTTAAAATTCTATCTTTAGTAAATTTCAAATTGTTTAATCAGTTATGCGCTAATCTGCGCTAACCCAATATACCAAATTTGACTATCACTTTAAGTCGCGCTTTATCTTTATTTATCTGCGGCGGCTTGAGCGCTAATTTTTTTACTTACCGCTACTTTATAATATGGCGAGCGGCGTTAACCAAGTAATTTTTTAAATACATTATTAGGTAATTTAATGCCTTAAAACGATGTATTTATTAATATTAAGTGTATTCTT
>NZ_NCJB01000182.1:0-4769 GCF_002282275.1 Polynucleobacter sp. 39-46-10
TGGCATAAGAGGCAAATTATAATTGGGGCGATGTACTCAGACTTGCTCGCAAACCTTAATCCAGAACAACGCGAGGCAGTGACCCTCCCGCCTGTCAATCCAAATGGCCAGGCTCAGTCAGCCCTGATTTTGGCTGGCGCCGGCAGTGGAAAAACCCGCGTCCTCACGACCCGTATAGCTTGGTTGATCCAAACAGACCAGGTTTCGCCTATTGGTGTCCTAGCGGTGACCTTCACCAATAAGGCCGCTAAAGAGATGATGTTGCGCTTAAGCGCGATGTTGCCCATTAATACCCGCGGCATGTGGATTGGCACTTTCCATGGTCTTTGCAACCGTTTACTGCGTGCGCATCACAAAGAGGCGGGTTTACCGTCCACTTTTCAGATTTTGGACACCCAGGATCAGTTATCCGCCATTAAGCGCCTTTTGAAGGGCCTAAAGGTCGATGATGAGAAATACCCCCCTAAGCAGTTGCAATATTTCATTGCGCACGCCAAAGAGCGTGGTCAGCGTGCCAAAGAGTTATCTGTTGGCGATGACTTTCAAGCCAAGATGGCGCAGTTGTACGAAGCCTACGATGAGCAGTGCCAGCGTGAAGGGGTAGTTGACTTTGCTGAACTCTTATTACGCAGTTATGAATTGCTTAAGCACAATGAAGCGATTCGGACGCATTACCAAGAGCGCTTCCGCCATATCTTGATTGATGAGTTCCAGGATACCAATGCCTTGCAGTACGCCTGGATCAAATTGCTCTCTGGCCATGACGCTAGTCGCGTCAATGTTAGCGGTATGGGAAGTAGTGCAGTCTTTGCAGTGGGCGATGACGATCAAAGTATTTACGCTTTCCGCGGTGCAGACGTTGAGAACATGCGTCTTTATGAAAAGCAATATCACCCGATGATGGTCAAGCTTGAGCAAAACTACCGCTCACATGGCCACATCTTAGATACAGCCAACTATCTTATTTCTAACAATACAGATCGTCTAGGGAAAAACCTGCGCACCGATGCTGGTCATGGCGAGCCAGTCCGCATCTATGACGCACCAAGCGATTATGCTGAAGCCGCTTGGCTCGTAGATGAAATCAAAGCCTTGGTAAATAGTGGCATTAAACGTACTGAAATTGCCTTGCTCTACAGAAGCAATGCGCAGTCACGCATCATCGAGCATGCCTTGTTCTCTGCGGCGATTCCGTATCGCGTGTACGGTGGACTACGATTTTTCGAGCGGGCCGAGATTAAACACGCCTTGGCTTATCTCCGTCTTTTGGAGAATCCGAATGACGATACCTCTTTCTCTCGTGTAGTGAATTTCCCGACGCGTGGTATTGGTGCGAGATCCATTGAAGCCGTGCAAGATGCAGCACGTGCTCAGAATAGTTCTTTGTATTTGGCGGCGTCAACATTGGATGGTAAGGCAGGCGCTGCTTTAGGTGGCTTTGTGCGCTTAGTGGATCACATGCGCGAGGCTACTCGTCACAACACATTACCTGAGACAGTCGAGTTTGTGATTCAGAACAGTGGCTTGATTCAGCACTACCTGTCTGAACGTGAAGGCCAAGATCGCGTAGAAAACTTACAGGAATTAATTAATGCCGCAACCGCATTTATTGCGGAAGAGGGTTATGGCCAAGATGCCACTGCTGCCACACTACCAGGTGAAAATGCGCCTGGCGTAGTTGACGTATCGCCATTGGCAGCTTTTCTCTCTCACGCTTCATTGGAGGCTGGTGATAACCAAGCCCAAGCGGGCCAAGATGCCGTTCAGCTGATGACAGTGCACTCTGCCAAAGGCTTGGAGTTCACCTCCGTGTTTATTACTGGTTTAGAAGAGGGTTTATTTCCTCATGAGAACAGCATTAATGAGCAGAATGGTTTGGAGGAAGAGCGTCGCTTGATGTATGTCGCGATTACCCGCGCCAAGGAGCGCCTCTATCTTTCTCATACGCAGTCACGGATGTTGCACGGTCAAGTGCGCTACAACATGCCATCTCGTTTCTTAGAAGAGTTGCCATCGGATTCATTGAAGTGGCTCACCCCAAAAGTAAAAGATGCCCGTTGGGGTGGCACTACTGGTGGAAATGGTGGTCGCGCAGGATCAACTTGGCAAGATGGCTATACGCGTCAGCGCGAGTTTGGATCAAATGATTTCTTTGACAGTGGTAATGAGCGTGAGAGACCTGCAAGACAAATTGGGCGAGTAGGTTCAGCATCTACTTCCGTAACCAGAATGGCTTCACCACCACGCGGGAACTACCCATTTACGATTGGACAAAACGTTTTCCACACCAAGTTTGGTGAAGGGCGTGTGACTGGTTTAGAGGGCAATGATGCCGATGCGCGCGCTCAAGTGAACTTCAAGCGCCATGGTGTGAAATGGTTGCAGCTCAGTATTGCTAAGCTTGCTGCAATAGATTGAGCAAGTAACCAAGAAGGAGGCAAAGAAATCAATTATGCAATCAAGCTTGCTGATTCTTTTTCAGCAAAGCAGGCTTTCCAAGTGGCAAAGAAAGAGCAATGCATTACAGTGAGTCCCGCCATCGAAATAGGGGCGATGATGAAGGATGCAGCTTGACCTAAATCAAGCGCATCAAAGATGAAGCCAATCGTTAAAGGGATGGCGATTAGGATCGCACCCCAAATAGCGATATACAAAAAGAATGCACCACGATTTGCCCAGCAAGCAATAGCACTAGAGAATAGCGCCTTTGCTACTGGCATATCAGCCCAAGCAACGAGTACAGGTGAGAACCACATCAGCATTGCTACTGGGACATACAGCAAGCCACCAAAAAAGAGAATGAGATAGATCTGACGAATGGCTTCAGGAGTGATGGGTTTGTCGTTCGTCATCAGCGGGATGAGCAATTCAAAATCCACCAGTAAGCTCAAGATAAAACTCAGGGCCAGAATGAGTGCTGCATAGACTAAGCCCAGCTGCAGAATGCGCTTACGTACGATGGGTGTTGACTGAAGCGCAGCTAAATAAACTGATGGACGAATACGCTCTTTCTGAATTGCTTGACGACAGGCGGTCATGAAGCCAACCGATAAAGTGGGTGTGAGTAATAAAACGGCAAAAATGCCAATAACGGGTACGAGTACGGCTAGCTGGGCCACAAACACATACATGAATACCAACATCAAAAACCCTAAGGGATTTTGTTTGAATAGCCAAATGCCTTGACGAATCCAGGTGTAACCCTCTTTTGGGGCGACGGAGTTGAGTTTCATATTGCTTTGCGGCTTAAGAGAATGTTTTCAAAATGACGGGGGTCATGTGGGGTCAGCATTTGCGCATCACGCGGCAGGTAAAAATCCCACAAGCGAGAAATCCAGAACCTTAACGCTGCAGCGCGAATCATGAGGGGCCAGCTTGCTTGCTCTTCAGATGTAAGTGGTCGAACAGATTGATATGCATCCATCAGCGCTTTGAAGCGAGCGGGATCTAAATCCTGTTTGTTGTCAGCAAGACACCAATCATTTGCGGTGACTGCTAAATCAAATAACCACTTATCGGTACCAGCGAAATAAAAGTCAAAGAAGCCGCCAAGTTGATCTTGAGAAGTATCGTTTGCACCCTGAGGGTCGAACAGCACATTATCTCTAAAGAGGTCGCAATGGCTTGCCCCTTGCGGCAGTGATGCATAGGCCGCAGAGGTAAAGAATTGTTCTTGAGTGGCAAGCTCAGTTGTGAGTAATTCTTTTTGTGCATCGCTCAGGTGCGATAACACTTGTGGAACTGTTTTCTGCCACCAAGAAAGACTGCGAAGATTTTCTTGAGTCTGCTTGAAGTCACTGCCAGCCAAGTGCATCTTTGCTAAATTTTCGCCAACTAGGGCGCAATGCTTTGCTTCAGGAGCGAGTCTGGAAAGGCCCGGAAGCTTGCTGACAATGGCTGTCGGCTTGCCTTTGAGGGTAAATAAAATTTGCCCCTGTTTGTTCTCAAGCGGCTTGGGTACTGCGGTGCCTTTATTGGCCAGGTGACGCATCAACTCTAAGTAGTAGGGAAGTTGCTCTGCTGATAGTCTTTCAAAAATAGTCAGAACATATTCTTGTTTCTTGCCATCCTTCTCGGTGTCGAGAAAGAAATTGGAGTTCTCGATGCCACCATGAATGCCGCGAATATCAACCGCTTGTCCAATATCAAAATCGGCCGCAATCCAATTGGAGATATCACTCAGCTCAACGGGTGTGAAGACTGCCATAACTAAAAATGAAGGGCGTGAGTAATAAAGGTAATCAGTGATTAAAAAGGAATACTGATGCTAGGAACGCTAATAAGATCAGTTTCTTTTGGTGCGCCAGGCATGACTGTAGCTGGGGGCGCCATTTCGTAGCTGGTATACCGTGTCTTTACATCCACCTGAGTGGGTGCATTGGTATCTTTGTATTCGGTGATTTCAGTGCCGGTGGCTTCCTTATGCTGGAAACTAGGTTTACGACCTTCAGGCGCATTGGTCGCTTGAGATGCGCTGACTGCTGGTGCTAATGGCTGGTTATTAATGCGCTGTAGCTCGGATGGGCTCAGTGCCTGAGAATTATTCTGGGCGTGGGCTGAATGCAGGCCAAAAGAGGCAAAAGCCACTAAAAAGCTTGCTAGAACAAGGGTTTGGCTCACAGAAGAGTGGAGTAAGTTAATTAGAGCGTGCATCATTTTTCACCTTTTTAGGCCTCTTTTCAGGAGGATTTGAACCTGATCTGTAGGCAGTTAGCAACTAGATTGTACGATTGCGGTATGACTAAACATAGACTCTTGTTGGTAGACGG
>NZ_NCJB01000183.1:0-4729 GCF_002282275.1 Polynucleobacter sp. 39-46-10
GCTGGATAAAGTTTCTAATTTTTGAATGTAGTGACGAATTTATTTAGATTTATCTAATAATCGTAAGCGTTGACGTATTTTATCGAGGCCGCGCAAAATGGCAGCATTTTTCTCCCAGGCGCCATGTAGCATTGAAGGGTAAACGCCTGTGTAATGCTGGCCTGGCTCGGTAATAGAACGAATAATCGAGGTATTTCCAGAAACCGTAGTTTTATCAGCAATGGTGAGATGACCTGCAAAGTTGGCGGCACCGCCAATGATGCAGAAGTTACCAATTTTGGTGCTACCTGAGATAGCTGCGCAACCCGCGATCACGCAACAGTTACCCACCACCACGTTATGGGCGATCTGAACTTGGTTATCAATCTTAGTTCCACTGCCTATGATGGTGTCACTCATGGCGCCACGATCAATCGTCGTAGACGCACCAATCTCAACATCATTGCCAACCACTACAGAACCGGTTTGCGGGATCTTGACCCACTCAGCACCAGTTGCAGAAAAATCAGGAGCAAAACCAAAGCCATCCGCACCAATCACAGCGCCACTATGAATAATGCAACGCTCACCAATAGTAGTCTCCGAATAAATCGAGACGTTGGGATAAATTAAAGTGTCGCTTGCAATGGCGGAGTTTCTAGCAACTGAAGTATTGCCTAATAAGCTAACACGCTCACCCAATGTCACGCCAGGGCCGATTTGTACAAATGGTCCGATATGACATGAATCCGGAATATGTACAGATGGATCTACTGCGGCACTTGAGTGCACACCAGGAGCATAAATTGGCGCAGATGCTTTCGCAAAATGCTGCGCCATTCTGGCAAAAGTAGCGTAGGGATTTTTGGAAACAAAATACACGCGCCCCACTGAGTTGCTTCCGGGATTTGCCTGAAGAAAGTCTGCGTCAGCTTGATTAACAATCAATCCACCAGCAGCACTATCACTAGCCTGTTGACGGTATAGCGGATTTGAGAGAAAGGAAATCTGGCTGACTTGAGCTCGCTCGAGAGGAGCGAGACCCTGAAGCACGAGGGAGCCATCCCCCACCAAGCTTACTTGAAACTGTTTGGCCAGCTCGATGGCGGTGGGCATAAAACTTACTTGAGACTATTCAAAGCCTTGATGACATCATCAGTTACGTCAACCTTAGGATTTGCATAGGCTGGATCTTGAATAATGACATCAATTTTTCTTTGCTCAGCGATTTGCTTGAGGGCTTGATTTGCTTTTTCAGCAATCTTGGCACGCTCTTCAAAGTTACGCTGATTGAGATCTTCTGTGTACTCGCGTTGTTTGCGCTGCAATTCGCGATCTTGGTCAGCCAACTCGCGCTGACGGCGAACACGATCTGCCTCAGACATGACCGCTGAATCGCGATCTAATTTTTCTGCTGCAGCCTTAATCTTTTCAGCGCTAGTACGAATTTCATTCTGACGCTTCGTAAATTCATTTTGCAACTTAGTCTGACTTGCCTTAGCCATATTCGATTCGTTGAATACTTTTTCAACGTTTACAGCTGCAACTCGGGTGCCAGCATCCTGTGCCAATGCCTGAGGCAAAGCGATCAGTGAAGAAACAGCAACTAAGCTGTATTGAATCCATTTTGAAGATTGACAAAGCTTCATAAAACTTTCCTTAAACAATTAAAACGCCGTACCGACTTGGAACTGCAAACGCTGCACATTATCCGTTGGCAAGGATTTGATCGGAATACCATAGCTGAACTTTAATGGGCCCAGCGGTGATATCCATGATAAACCTAAGCCGTAAGAATATCGTAAGACGAGATTGATGTTTTCGTTATACACGTTACCGCCATCTACGAAACCAAATACACGCAAGGTTTTATCAACGCCAGATCCAGGAACAGGCACGGTGTACTCAACGTTGCTGACAATTTTGGACTGACCGCCGGTAGGCTGGTTCAGGCCAGTGTAGGTATTAACGTAGGTAGGTCCAAGTGATCCTGGAGCGTAGCCTCGAACAGATCCAATACCACCCACATAGTAGTTTTTGGTAATCGGGAATGGGTACTTACCGTACGCTTCACCGTAGCCAAGCTCTCCGTTAAAGGACAGGATATTACCCTTTGAGAAGGAGTGATATTTTTGATATTGGCCAAACAGGCGGTAGAACATCATATTGCCAAGCGGAGTTCCCACTTCAGCGTTCAGCTGTTGCAAAGATCCTGTTGATGGAATCAGCGCGCTATCACGACCATCACGTGACCAGCCGATAGTAACGGGGATATTGTAAGTATTGAGTGACGCTGGATAGCCTGGTGATGGAGCGCCATAGTCAATCATGTAATTCAAATACGGCTGAGGTGTATTTACTGTGGATTTAATTTGAAAGACTTCAATACCAGAACCAAAGAAAACTCGATCTACTTCGGTATACGGAACACCAAACTTGATATTTGAACCAACAGACTTAATTTGATATTCGGGGTCACCGACATAATACAAAGGCTTGGATGATCTGTAGAACAAATCGGTATATCGACTGATGCCATCTTCGGTGAAGTAAGGGTCATAGTTTGACAAAGCCAAACTTTGATTAATCTTACCGAGGGAGAAATTCAAGCCTACTGCGGTACCGGTACCAAAAGCGTTCTCTTGGTTAATACCTGCAGAGAGAATCAACTTCTCAGTGGAGGAGAAACCAGCTCCCAAAGTAACTGCGCCAGTTGGCTTCTCGGTGACCTTCACATTAACATCGACCTGATCCGCAGATCCTGGAACGTCCTGCGTAGATACATCAGTCTCCGTGAAATAACCCAAGCGACCCAAACGTTTTTTCGATAAATCAATCTTCTCACTGTCGAACCAGGCGCTTTCAAACTGACGCATCTCACGGCGAATCACTAGATCACGAGTCTTGGCATTACCGGTAACATTGACTTGACGAACATAGACACGACGACCTGGATCAACCACTAGAGTCAAGTCCACTTCACTTAATTCACGACGAATGTCTGGTTGCGGATTAATGGTTACAAACGCATAACCATATGAACCCAGAATTTCAGCAATCGCTTTAGTACTCTCTGTCAACTTGGCCGATGAGAAGGTATCGCCCGGCTTAAGACTTACCAACTGAATTAACTCAGCCTCTTTGCCCAATAAGTCACCAGCTAAACGCACATTCTTAACGGTGAATTTATTACCCTCACGAATACTGATCGTCAGGTAGATACCTTTTTTATCAGGGGTAATAGAAACCTGGGTGGACTCAATAACAAACTCAAGGTAACCGCGATTGAGATAGTAGGAGCGAATATTCTCCAAGTCGGCCGTGAGTTTTTGCTTGGAATACAAATTGTCTTTGCTATACCAAGAAAGCCAGCCGCCAGTTTTCAACTGCATCTGGCTCTTAAGAGTGCTCTCACTGAACACGTTATTACCAATAAAGTTGATCTCTTGGATCTTAGCTACAGGACCTTCATCGATATTGAAATAAATCGCCACTTGATTACGCTCTACTGGGGTAACGGTTGCAACTACCTCAGCCGCATACATACCTTTACCAACATACTGGCGCTTCAGTTCTTGCTCAGCTTTGTCAATCAAAGCTTTGTCATAGAAACGAGCTTCAGCAACCCCAACGGCTTTGAGCGACTTCCGAACGACCTCTACATCAAACTCCTTCATGCCGGTAAATTCAATCCGGGAAATAGTAGGACGCTCTTCAACGATCACAATCAAGACATTGCCCTGAGCCTGAATTTGCACATCTCGGAAAAAGCCAGTGCTGTAGAGCGCCTTAATGGCCTCAGCACTCTTCTCTTCGGTAAAGGTATCGCCTACCTGAACTGGAAGGTAGCTAAATACAGTGCCCGGCTCCACTCGCTGCAAACCTTCGATTCGAATGTCTTTAATGACAAAGGTATCGGCTGCTTGTGCGTTTATACAAAAACCTGCCGCAACAATCAGAACGACTTGAGCAATAAATCGAGTTAGGGAGCGAAAAGAAGGTATCAAAAAATTCAAGGTAAAAGGTAGCGTTGCAAATCGTTAAACAAGGCCAGCAAGGAAAGGGCTATCAGCAGCAAAAAACCCACTTTTTGGAGCTTTTCCTGCAGAGATAATGTAATTCGCTTACCAGCAACCAACTCCCATGCATCATACAGGAGCTGACCCCCATCTAGCATTGGTAAAGGCACTAAATTCAAGAGTCCAATACTGATGCTCATGAGAGCTAAAAAGGCTACAAATGGCTGCCAGCCCACCTGAGCAGACTTCCCAGCCATATCTGCAATACTGAGGGGTCCACCCAGCTGCTTTAAGGTCGTTTTGCCGGTCAATAAACCAAGCATCAACCTCATAGAGACCTTGGTGATCACATAGACCCGTTGACTGGCAAAGCTCAGGGCATCAATCGGGCCCAATTTCAGCTGATTCCACTCTGAAGGCGGGGTGATCTGGGGAAATAAGCCTAATGCTTTTAGTGGGTCCGATTCTGGTGTTACCTGGGGTAAATCACCCTGCCTAAAGGATTTAATATGGCGCCCACCAGAGGCATCCCGCATTTCTAGGGCAAAGCCCTGCTCTCCAGTTACGGCATCCAATAGCCGCCAACGCAGAGCATTCCAACTTGGGACGGGATCAAACTCTCCAAGAATTGGGGCGCCACTATAGTCAGATGATAAGGATTGCCAACCAATTACTTGATCACCTGCTGCTACCCCTAGTTTGGCAGCAATCGATTGCTCAGGGGGAGCCTG
>NZ_NCJB01000005.1:0-42770 GCF_002282275.1 Polynucleobacter sp. 39-46-10
TCAGGAGGCAACATGCTATATCAGTTACATGAATTTCAAAAAGCTTTACTTCAACCAGTAAGCTCATGGGCTCGAGCAGCATCTGAAGCATTTATTAATGCTTCCAATCCTGCATCCAAGGTTCCAGGGTCAGATCGCTTAGCTGCTAGTTATGAACTGCTTTACCGCCTAGGAAAAAACTACAAGAAACCAGAATTTGGTATTCGCTCTGTACAGGCTCATGGTCGCGAAGTGGCGATTCATGAGAGAACTGTTGTAGCCAAACCATTTTGCAATCTGATTCGCTTCAAGCGTTTCTCCGATGATCTTGATGTCATCAAGAAGCTCAAAGACGATCCAGCAGTATTGGTTGTTGCCCCACTATCTGGACATCACTCCACATTGCTGCGTGACACCGTGCGCACACTCCTGCAAGACCACAAGGTATACATCACTGATTGGATTGATGCTCGCATTGTTCCTGCAGATGCTGGTGATTTTGGTCTAGACGACTATGTTCATTATGTACAAGATTTCATCCGCGCAATCGGCGCTGAGAACTTGCATGTGATCTCCGTATGTCAACCAACAGTTCCAACATTAGGCGCAATCTCTTTGATGGCCTCGGCTGGGGAAAAGACGCCGGCCTCCATGATCATGATGGGTGGCCCAATTGATGCACGTAAATCACCGACTGCTGTTAATAACTTGGCCGATCAAAAATCTTATGACTGGTTTGAAAGTCATGTGATTTACAAAGTGCCACCTAGTTACCCAGGTGCTGGCCGCAAAGTGTATCCAGGCTTCTTACAACACACTGGCTTTATTGCCATGAACCCTCAGAACCACTTGCAGTCTCATTGGGATTACTTCCAAAACTTAGTGCGCGGCGATGAACAAGATGCTGAATCCCACATTCGCTTCTATGATGAATACAACGCGGTTCTCGATATGGATGCGAAATTTTACTTAGACACCATTAAGACGGTATTCCAGGACTACTCATTACCAAATGGCACTTGGGCAGTATCCGGTGATCTAGTGAAGCCGCAGGATATTAGTAAAACCGCCCTTCTCACTGTTGAAGGTGAATTAGACGATATCTCTGGTAGCGGCCAAACCCGCTCAGCCCATGCCTTGTGTACAGGCATTCCGAAGGCCAATAAAGACCATTACGAAGTTGCGGGTGCAGGTCACTACGGCATCTTCTCTGGCCGTCGTTGGCGTGAGAAGGTATATCCAAAAATTAAATCGTTTATTCGTGAGCACCAAGGTGTGCAGAAAAAAACAAAAGCTAGACCCCCAAAGCTGGGAACTAAGAAAGCAGCATAAATCAGCGGCGCGACTTTCGGGTCGCGCTTCTAGTTTTAGAGCACTCAAATTGCAATGAATATCCAGCAGACGAAAGAACTTGCCAATCGTCTCGAGGATGCACTTCCTCAAACACAATGCACAAAGTGCAGCTACCCAGACTGCAGGGGCTATGCAGAAGCCATGGCGATGGATGAGGCTTTGCCTAATCGTTGCCCTCCCGGAGGTATAGAGGGCATTCAAAGACTGAGTGCCATCCTGACTCCCGTCTTTCCTCAGGACGCTTTTGAACTACACCCTACGATCGATCCTGAGTGCGGCATCGAACGCCCCAGAGCAGTCGCCTTTATTGATCCGAAGACTTGTATTGGTTGCACCCTGTGTATTCAGGCATGCCCTGTAGATGCGATTGTTGGTGCTTCAAAGCAAATGCACGTGGTCTTGAATGATTGGTGCACTGGTTGCGATCTTTGTATACCGCCCTGCCCTGTAGATTGCATCACCATGATTGATGTCACTAGCGAGAAAACTGGCTGGGATGCGTGGTCACCTGAATTAGCAGAGATTGCACGCTCAAGATACGAAACGCGTGACCTACGATTAGATCGCGAACAACGCGACAATGATGAGCGATTGGCCAAGAAAGCTGCAGCCAAATTAGTAGCAGTCAATGCAGAGAATCCAGACTCAGAAGAAGCTCTAAAAGAACAAGAAAGAAAGCGTGCCATCATCGCCGCCGCCATTGCGAGAGCCCAGGAAAAGAAATAATGAATCTCGAAAAGCGCCAAGCATTTTTTGAATTGCTCAGGGAAAATAATCCCCATCCAGAAACTGAGCTGGAATACAGCTCGCCATTTGAACTGCTGATTGCTGTATTGCTATCTGCACAAGCAACGGATGTATCAGTAAACAAAGGTACTCGCAAGCTATTTCAGATTGCTAACACACCACAAGCCCTTCTGGATTTGGGTGAAGAAGGCGTTAAGCCCTTCATTCAGCATATTGGCTTGTTTAACTCTAAAGGCAGACACATTCAAGAGACCTGCCGACTCCTCATAGAAAAGCATGGCGGTGAAGTACCCCAAAACCGTGAAGAGCTGGAAGCTCTCCCAGGCGTTGGCAGAAAGACTGCTAATGTCATTCTCAATACCGCCTTTGGTCAGCCAACCATGGCAGTCGATACCCACATCTTTAGAGTCTCAAACCGTACCGGCTTAGCGCCAGGCAAGGATGTTGTAAAGGTCGAGGAACAATTACTTAAGCGAGTGCCAAAAAAATTCTTAATGGATGCTCACCATTGGCTTATTCTGCATGGCAGGTATACCTGCAAAGCGCGCAACCCAGATTGCGAGCAATGTATTGTTGAACCACTCTGTGGCTTTAAACAAAAAACTGGTAAAGGAAAAGTGCGTGGCGATATTTAATCCAACCCGTGAAGAAGTACGGCGTTTTTTTTGTGAAACCTGGAAGAAGAAAACCGAAGTTCAAATTCTGACTCCAATGGAAATGATTGCAATCGACTGGATGGTGGAGCACCCAGAATTTCATGCCCTATTGGCAGATGCCGAAGGTGCAGTTGCACAAGACTACACACCAGAGCGCGGGGAAACCAATCCCTTTTTACACCTCTCGATGCATTTGTCGATTAGCGAACAAATCTCCATCGATCAACCGCCAGGCATTAAAGCGATTTCCGAAAAGCTTGCTAAGAAGCTGGGCTCCGAGCATGAAGCTCAGCACGCTATGATGGAATGCTTGGGGCAAGTGATGTGGGAAGCGCAACGAGAGGGTCAGCCACTCAGCCCGGATAAGTATTTAGAAGCCCTCAAGATGGCTGTTTAAGCATAAAAAGAATTGGGTTCTCAATTGAAGCCTAGGATAGAGATAGTCACACCAGCGCCGCCAGGGAGTCTGCATGGCAATCGCATTACTGCAATGCGGTGGCAGCGCATTTTAAAAGGCTTAGGCTACCAAAGCAGCATTACAGAATCCTGGTCAGGAAGCCCGTGTGACTTGCTGATTGCACTACATGCCAAGAGAAGTCACCAAGCGATTAAAAGATATAAAAAGTCATACCCTACCCATCCAGTAATACTGGCAATGACCGGCACAGATATTTACCGAGACTTAGGTAAAACGCCGAAGGTGATTGATTCCATGCAAATGGCCGATGCTATCGTTATCCTACAAAGCAAAGCCTTGGAGTCGTTACCCAAAAGATTTCATAAAAAAGTAACTGTGATCTATCAATCCATTTCAACGGTTGCCAGAAAACCACCACCTAAGGGATATTGGCTGAGTACTCTCATTGGACATCTTCGTCCTGAAAAGGATCCCTTTTGCGCGCCCCGTAGCCTTGATTTGGTTCCTACTCAAAGCAAGCTAAAGCTCATTCATCTTGGTAAGGCAATGAGTCCCTTGATGGGGAAACATGCAAATGTAATGATGGAGCATCAATCACGCTATCAGTGGCTTGGGGAGTTGTCGCATGGTAAGACTCTTCAGTGGCTCGCCCGCTCCAATGTCATGGTAATTACAAGTCGCATGGAAGGTGGCGCCCATGTTGTATCAGAGGCTATAGCAATTGGAGTGCCGGTCATTGCATCAGATATTCCGGGAAATCGAGGGCTACTTGGGGATGACTATCCAGGATACTTCCCGGTGGGTGACATCAAGGCATTGAGTGAGCTGCTATATAAGGCTGAGAGCAACCCTAAGTTCCATCAAAAGCTCAATAAAGCACTGCTTGCTAGAAAAAAATTGGTTCAGCCGGAATTAGAGAAAAAATCTATTCAAGTTTTAGTGGAAAGCCTACTAGGCTAATTTACTGCCCTCTTAGCCCTTAGGCAAAGCTTGCGTAAGTGACTAAAAATTGATTGCGGGGATCCGTCCACGACTGGGTACTCTTAAAGCCCGCAGAAATCAGCAGGGATTCAAAATGTTGTTGTGTGTACTTATAACTATTTTCGGTATGAATCAGTTCGCTGGCCTTAAATAAACGCTCACCACCTTGCCAAGTGACTCTCTGATCTTTGGTGGCTCGAAGATACATTTGAATGCACCCTAGCTCTTCATTGAAAATTGCGTAATGCTCCCAACAATCCAATTGAAAATTGCTTGAAAGAATCCGATTGATATTGAGCAAGACATTCTTATTGAATGCCGCTGTAATGCCCAAAGAGTCGTTATATGCTTTATTCAAGATATCCAGTGGCTTGATTAAATCGACACCGATCAATAGGCCACCAGCACCATCGCAGACTTTGGCAAGATTGTGAAATAAATTACTCGCTGCCTTAGGATCAAAATTACCAATAGATGAGCCTGGATAAAAAAATGTTTTCTTTCGCGTGGCTAGCTCTGGAAATGACAATGGGTTTTGCAAGTCAAATTCTTGTGCAGTCATCAAAATATGGGGGAATTTTGATTGCAGGCCTGCAATTGCTTCCTCAAGAAATTCCTTAGAAATATCGAGCGCCCTATACTCAACTGGCATGAGAGAATCAAATAGCGCGCTACCTTTTTGACAGTTACCTGCACCTAAATCCAATAAGACGTCGCATTTCCCAATTGCCTTGGCAATTTCCGCAGAATATTGGGACATGATTGCCCCCTCTGTGCGGGTCGGATAATACTCATCTAATAGAGTGATAATTTCAAAGAGACGTGAACCGAGACCATCATAAAAATACTTCGGGGAAATGGATGGATTTTGAGCCAACAGCCCACTCAAAATCTCTTGAACTCTTGCTCCCTCCATTGGACTCAAGCTACCGATACTCCGGCGCCCTGAACAAACTCGCCAATCTTCTTAGCCCGACTAAATCCATCTGCCCTTAAGATTTCCAATACATGGTCGGTTGACTCCGGAGAACAAGAAACAAGCAAACCACCACTGGTTTGTGGATCAGATAAAAGATTCTTCTGCCATTCATTCATATGAGCCCCTAGACTCATTTCATGGCCATAGCCCGACCAATTTCTAGGGGAGGCTCCAGTAAAGATATCTTGCTTTACCAAGTTAACCGCTTCCTCGATCACAGGAATGGAATCCCAATCTACTTTTGCAGACAACTTAGCACCTCTAGCCATTTCCAGCAGGTGTCCAGCCAAGCCAAATCCAGTGACATCCGTTAAGGCATGAACCCCTGATAGCTGCGATAGCGCAACACCTGGCTTATTGAGCTTGGTAGTTAAGGAGATCATCTCCTGATAAGCTGAATCCGAGAGCTGTTGTTTTTTAAGAGCTGCCGACAAAATGCCAACGCCTAAAGGCTTACTCAAAATAATACTGTCGCCAAGTCGAGCGCCATTATTTCGCTTGAGCTTCTTTGGATCGACTACGCCGATTGCCACCAAACCATAGATAGGCTCAACTGTATCAATGGAGTGGCCGCCAGCAATCATAATTCCAGCCTCGGCACATACTGACTCACCTCCAGCTGTAATTTTCTGAATGACGTCCAAAGGCAATACATTAATCGGCATACCCAAAAGAGCAAGCGCAAACAAAGGTTGTGCACCCATTGCATAAATATCTGAGATGGCATTGGTTGCTGCAATACGTCCAAATTCAAATGGATCATCAACAATCGGCATGAAGAAATCTGTTGTCGCCACGATAGCCTGGTGCTCATTGATTTGATAAACGGCAGCATCCTCATTATTGTCAGAGCCAGCTAATAGCTCAGGAGGAATATTACGAATCGGCGAGGATTTCAAAATATCACTGAGAACTCCTGGTGCAATTTTGCATCCACAGCCGCCGCCGTGGGATAAAGAAGTGAGACGACCGTCATAAGACATAGTTAAATACTCTTTTTAAAAGTGGGCGATACATTAAAGATAATCTAGCAAGCTTACTCAATTTAAGGCAAACATGTTCTAAACCCGCAAAAAGGGTCACTTCGAGACGGAAGATAGAAGTTTCTAAATTGTGGACGACGAAAATATTGTGGCGTAAAAATACTCCAACCCTTTAGCACTCGGTGTTTGCCATCAAACCATGGTTTTGAGTAATCCTCATAGGGGTCAGGGCTAAAGCCCGCAAATGGCATGAAGGCACTGCTCGTCCACTCCCACAAGCCGGAAGGTTGCCACCCTATTGGCGAGAGGCTCATGGCTGCAGTCAACTCTGGCTCGGTAGGCAAACGTAATCCACGCCAACTACAGTAAGCATCTGCAGCTTTAGCAGAGATATGTCGCACAGGATGATGCATCTCCATATCGCGCCAACGATCAAAGCACCTCTCCTGCCAAATATGCCCCACTTTTCTCCAGTGACTTGGAAGCATCGCTACACGATCCTGCTCCCCCCGAAGGTGGGCTTCAATAAATTCTAAATATTGTTGATTGGTGACTGCTTGGCTTGAAATAGAAAATCCAGGGATATGGAGCTCTTGCTCCCATTTTTCATTATCAAAAATAAAGCCGCTATTACTTTTTGAGCCAATAGAAACTGGGCCCGCTGGAAAATCAATGTATACGGGCTCCGAAAATTCATTGGATTTGGCGACGCTAGCAAGGTCAACCGAGATTGACCAAGAATAACCGAGGCCTTGCCACATGTATGCAAATGCCTCGTTATGCATATCCTGATGACAAATGGCTAACTGAATAAAATAATTCTGTTCAGAACTCAGAGATCTAGAACCTAAAATATCACAAGTTTTTTCCATCACTTGGTCAAAGTATTCCAGCAATACATCAAGAGAAGGAAGTCCTGCTGACCAACGGTCACCGTGAATGATCTCCGAGGAATTAAAGAGTTGATCAGAGTCAGGCAGTAAGGAGGGATTTGAAATTAACCCTCCTCTATGGGCCCAGAATTCATGAAACCAAGTAACGTGCCCAAATTCCCAATGAGGAGGGTTCACGGTACTCGAGAGAGAGACTTTTTCTAAACCCAGCTCCAGGCCAGCAATAACCGTACGTGTAATGTTGGCGCTATCTTTTAGACGCTGCAATAGCTCACAGGACTCCGGTGAATGCCCATAATGTAAACGAAAACAGCATCTAAGTCACCCTTATACAATAAGGTGCGATCCGACAATGCGCGTAGCAGACTAGCTTATTGAATTTTTTCCAATATAGCCCTTGCAAAAAGAGCATCCTTGAATCGGGTATTTTTGCCTTTCGATTGCAAAAAAACCATTGCAATATTTCTCCCCTTAATCTTCGCCTGCATAACCAAGCATCGCCCGGCTGCTGCTATATAGCCAGTCTTTTGTACCAGCACATTCATAATTTCATTGCGAACAATTGGATTGGTATTCACAAATGGCTGAGGCGCATGAATACCATCAATAACATCAAATTTTTCTGTTGTAGAAAATTCCTGAATCAATGGATGGCGCATCGCTTCACGCAATAAGAGAACCAAGTCCTGTGCCGTAGAAACATTTTGCGCAGAGAGGCCAGTAGGCTCCGTGAAATGCGTATGAGTCATTCCGATCTCCTTTGCTTTTTGATTCATGGCCTCAACAAAGGCGCCCCTTCCTCCGCCATAGGATCTTGCAAGAGCATTGATTGCTCTATTTTCCGAGGACATTAAACCAACCCGGAGAGTTCGTTTTCGACTCATTTCAGTACCCACCTTTAATTTCCATTTGGCATTGGATTGCCAGGCAATATCCTCTCGCTCAATCCTCAACGGCTCTGTTATGCTTTGATTAGATTCCAGCACAACAATTGAAGCCATTAACTTAGATATTGAGGCAATTGGCGAAATGGCCGAAGAATTACGGTCAACCAATACTTCCCCGCTGTCCACATCAACCACATAAGCAATATTTGATCGAAAATCTTCAGCCTGATGATTTTTTGCAAAGGTTGGGGTATGAATAAACGCTAGAACTAATCCGCAACTAATGAATAATTTATACATATTTTTATGTGGCTAATTAATATTTAAATGGCCGCTCAGCTTTTGTATTTGTGCCAGTCGCCTTCATTTTCATTTTGCATTGAGGGCACGTCAAACCATCCCAGAGTATGAGCTGTCTTGAAGAATGGCATCTTTTGCAAGCAGTAGTTCCCGAAGGCGGGTCTAGCATTACACCTGGGTTTGGCAAGACAAATGTGTCTAACTCTTTGCAGGTCGTGCATACCATAGCCGCCTTTGAAAAAAGGAGGCCTTTTTCAATACCAATCCCACAAATACACTCATATTTACAGGACCCACAAACAAATCGGTATTCTGCCTCCATCATTCTATGAGCTTTCTCTTTGAGATTTTAAAATTTTCGCCCATCTTTCCTTTGCGTAATGAATACGCATTGACCTCTCCTGATTCGCAACCCCAATAGTGATTCTCTTATCAATTAAGTCTTTGTAAACTGAATCAATATTGATATAGAAATTGGTATAGACCGCAACTAATTCTGGAGATGGCAATTCGCTTGCAATAGCTCGGCACTTGAGAGTCGACTCTTTAAATCTCTTTAGAACCGCTGCTTGATCTGATGCAATTTTGTCACTTGAACCAAACAACGCCTTTGCATTTTTGCTATTTTCCGTAAGAACCAAAATATGCTCATCAACATACTTCGCATCGTCTGACTGGTTTACCTCTGCAATACAAGTAGCGATCTTTTTCTGCACTTCGTTTACTTTTGCAATCGAAACATCATTACCAGACTTATTGATTGGTGATGGTGCCGTAGTACAGCCAGATAACAAAATAAAAAGCATTGCAATGCCGCGATAGATATTTTTCATATGAACCTCAGTGGTTAAATAAGTTCCGTCCAACTAAAAATCCCTCCACATAACGTCAAGCAGAGGGTTGATGGTGTTAGCGGTAAACAATGTCAGCGCGACGGTTCTCTTTAAAAGCAGCTTCCGTTTGCGCTGGATTTAAAGGCTTTTCCTTACCAAAGCTGACTGCCTCAACTTGAGACTCATTCACCCCTTGAGAAAGTAGCGCTCTTTTAACAGACTCGGATCTCTTTTGACCGAGTGCTAAGTTGTACTCCGCCGTACCCCGATCATCAGTATTTCCCTGAATAATGATCTGGGCTTTTTGGTTGCGAATGGTCTTGAGATAGGTCGCATGGGCTGCAACCATAGGGGCGTACTTTGGATCAATCACGTAACTATCAAATTCAAAGAAAATTGAACGCTGACCGTAAACGCCGGTTTTGGGATCGCTAATAGGGTCATAAGACGTTGACCCGACTGCACTAATAGATGTCACATGATTGGCATCGTCCAATTTGACCCCACTACTACATGCAGAAATGAATAACGTAGCGCATGCCAAAAGCGGCAGATTTTTAAGTCCATACATGATGGTAATTCCCCATAGTGGCTAACAATATTTAGCCGAAATAACAAAGGAGCCAATCATTTAAGACCAGCACCAAGCCTAAGAAACTAGACGATTACTTTTGGGGGTTTAAAGGCGGAGTCGGGGAAATTCTGGGTGATAAGAGTATTGCTGGTGCAATAGAAGGCAATAGCTTCTGCAGAACGAAAATGGATGACGATGCTGGTATCGCTTACATTGGCGGTCACATGGCTCATCAAAAATAATGAATGGGATTGTTGCTGACTATCAGTAGATTCTTTACTGGCGTGGCTCTGCTCGGATGCCGATCCGAGGAATAAGGTTTGATAGATTTGCGCTCGCTCAATAGCAGTATCAATAAAAACATTGCCTGCCGCCACCTTGAAGGAGATCAAGAAGAGGCAAAGAAGAATTACAAGAGATCTATTACGGGATCGCATAGCCAGATTCTATACCTAAATCTCTCAAATCGCCCCTAGGGTCGGTCTGATTCAGCCCTCTAGGATAACGCTGCTATTGCAGACCTAATTGCAACTGGCAAATCTTGGACTAGAGCCTTCCTTGCTGTGACATTCTCCGTAGGTGCTTGCTGCGCCCTTACGGACCATACGGACCCCGGAAAGAAGGCATCGTCTTTATATCTCGGAATCACATGCCAATGGATATGGGGCACCATATTGCCTAGTGCGGCGACATTGATCTTATCTGGATGCATCACGTACCTTACAGCTTCTTCCACAGCAAAAACCAATGACATCAGATGCTCACGCTCACTATGGGTAAGATCGGTCATTTCGACGACATGGTGATTCCAGATTACACGGCAAAAACCTGGCAGGTCTGGATCGTTCACAAGGATGACGCGGCAGTCATCTCCTCGCCAAATCAATTGACCCTCTTCAGGCTTGAGCTCTTCTTTACAGAGTACGCAATTAGTCATGGAATGAATGTAAACGAAAACGGCACCTAAGTCACCCTTGTGGGGTTATTTAGGTGCCGCGGCAGTATAGGTGTGTACTGCTTGCTACAGACTACTTAGGGATTTCTTAGTGGAACTGCTCTTCTTCTGTAGAACCAGTCAACGCAGTTACTGAAGACTTACCACCTTGAATCACAGTAGTTACATCATCGAAGTAGCCAGTACCAACTTCTTGCTGATGCGATACAAATGTATAGCCACGATCACGAGCAGCGAATTCCGGCTCTTGTACTTTCTCGATATAAGCAGTCATACCGCGCTGCATGTAGTCTTGAGCCAAGTCGAACATGTTGTACCACATAGAGTGAATACCAGCTAAGGTGATGAACTGATACTTGTAGCCCATGGCGCCTAATTCACGCTGGAACTTCGCAATAGTTGCATCGTCCAAGTTCTTCTTCCAATTGAAAGATGGTGAGCAGTTATAAGCCAACATCTTGCCTGGGAACTTCGCACGAATTGCCTCAGCAAACTTACGAGCAAAATCGAGGTCAGGAGTACCAGTCTCACACCAAACCATGTCAGCGTATGCAGCGTATGCCAAGCCACGAGAGATTGCTTGATCCAAGCCCTTACGTGTTTTGTAGAAGCCTTCTGGAGTGCGCTCGCCAGTCAAGAATGGCTTGTCATTTGCATCGTAATCAGAAGTCAGCAAGTCAGCAGCCTCAGCATCAGTACGGGCCAGAATAATAGTTGAAACACCCATTACGTCCGCAGCCAAACGTGCAGAAATCAATTTCTGTACTGACTCAGCCGTAGGCAACAATACTTTGCCACCCAGGTGACCGCACTTCTTAACTGATGACAATTGGTCCTCGAAGTGAACGCCAGCAGCACCTTGTTTGATCAATGCTTTGCTTAATTCAAATGCATTCAATACACCACCGAAACCTGCTTCAGCATCAGCAACGATTGGAGCGAAGTACTCAATGTAACCAGCGTCGCCTTTGTTGATACCTTTAGCAGTTTGGATTTCATCAGCACGTTGAAAAGAATTGTTAATGCGCTCAACCATCTTTGGAACTGAGTCAACTGGATACAAAGATTGGTCTGGATACATCGCTGCGTAAGAATTGCCGTCAGCTGCAACTTGCCAACCTGATAAGTAGATTGCTTGAACGCCAGCTTTAACCTGCTGCATTGCTTGACCACCAGTCAAAGCACCTAAACAGTTAACGTAAGCTTCGTTATTCACCAATTCCCAGAGACGCTCTGCGCCATGCTTAGCCAATGTGTGCTCAATCTTCAATGAACCACGGAGACGTACAACGTCCTCAGCCGTGTAACCACGAGTAATACCTTTCCAGCGTGGATTGGTATCCCAGTCTTTTTGTAGTGCTGCGATTTCTGCTTTGCGATCTGCCATGTTTTTCTCCCTAAGTTAAACAAGTACTTCAAATATTTGGACATTCAAGTCTTATGTCTTATATAAGAGTTTAAGGATTTGGAAAAAGCATGCAAGCACTATTTCAGTATTAAATGAAAATAATTAACTCAATTAATTCAGTATGTTACATATTATTTTTCGTAATATGAAATTATAATTCAAGGGGCGAGAGAGCGCCCAAGTGAGATTGTTGCACTGCATTTTGCGTACGGGAACGTCTTTTCACATCATGAAAAGGCTGGAGACCTTTTAAGCAGTACTAGGCTTGCCGATAGAGGCGACCTTAAATCCAGTCAAAATTATCATGAGCTGTAGAAGCGCCACACCTACAAATAAAAGCTTAGGCAAACCGATATCCAAGAAAATTCCGAAGATTAATGGACTCATCGCCGCTCCGAGATCAATCCCTGAATACACGATGCCGTATACCCTGCCCGATGAACCAGAGGGCGTCGCCGATCGAATCATGAGATCGCGAGATGGTGCAGCAATACCTAAACCAAGACCGATCACAATAAATGCAATCACAATCAGCTCGATTGGAATCAAGCCCGTTGCTAATAAAAGCCCCATGACAATATTCACAGTAAAGCAAATCGTAATGATGCGTTCAGGCACTTTTAATTTAGTTGCTAAATAACCACCTAACAACATGCCGCCTGCGCCACCCATAGACATCAGAGTGAGATAGTAATTTCCCGAGCTTACTGCTATGTCGTAGATCTTAAAAAGCGCAGTTGGGGCAAATGACTGTAGGCCTGTAGTTGCCGCCATGCTAAAGAAAAAGAAAATCCAGCAAAGCCATACAACTGGTAACTTCAAAAATCCAAAGGTGCTCATGGGCGCACCACCAGGATTGCTTTGAGCATGACTAGTCTGTGATTCCTCGCGCCTAGCATGAACATCATCAATTAAGCGTGCCCTACCAACCCAAAGAGTAAGCAGGATCAGGGCCTCAAGCACTGCCGCAGAGAGAAAAGCAATCCGCCAATCAGCAATACTTGCTACCGCCACCATAAAGGCTGGAGCTGCGGCCCAACCAATATAGCCCGTTACTCCATGAATGGAATAAGCGTAAGGCAAATTTGGTGGTGAAATTTTATGATTGATTAAGGTGTAGTCAACTGGATGAAAGACACCATTCCCACAACCCGCAATCACTGCACCCAAAACCAACATGGCATAACCATTACTTTGCGAGTAAGTGAGCGCTGCCAATGCCAGTAAAACCACACCAGCAAACAATACGGGGCGAGCCCCAATGCGATCCACTAAAAAACCAGAAGCTGCTTGAACAATGCAGGAGACTACAAAGAAAATGGTCATGAGCAGACCTAGCTCAGCATAGTTAAAGCCGAACTCCGCTTTCAACCATGGGAACATGGGCGGCAGGATTAAGTGAAAGAAATGGGAACTGCCGTGAGCCAGGCTAATGAGACCAACAACCCGGACATCACTGGCGCGCCTCATTTTTAGGGCGTCAGTCATGTACCGAGTTTACTTGGACAGGAAAATTCCTGCTGATGTTACTTTGCCTTACTTGCTAAAACTAAAGTCACCATTCTGATCGACGCCTACAGGAACCGTGTCCGAAGGGCCAAACTTGCCTTCCAAGATCATCTTGGAAACCGGGTTCTCGATATATTGCTGAATAGCACGCTTTAGTGGTCTAGCCCCAAATACCGGATCAAAACCAACTTCTGCGATCTTGCTCAGAGCAGCATCGCTGACTTCCAACTGCATATCCACTTTGGCCAAACGATCTGACAAGTTCTTGAGCAAGATCTTTGCAATATTAGCGATATTGCCTTTATCTAAACCATGGAACACCACGATCTCATCAATACGATTTAAGAACTCAGGGCGAAAATGATTCTTCAGCTCTTCAAATACCGCATCTTTGATCTCGGACTGTTTCTTATCAGTCATGGACTGGATGAGATGCGAACCAATATTACTAGTCATCACAATCACTGTGTTTTTGAAATCCACAGTACGGCCTTGACCATCGGTCAAGCGGCCATCGTCTAATACTTGCAAGAGTACGTTAAAGACGTCTGGATGTGCTTTCTCAATCTCATCAAACAAGATCACGCTGTATGGATGGCGACGAACTTGCTCGGTCAAATAACCGCCCTCTTCGTAACCTACATAGCCTGGAGGCGCACCGATTAAACGTGCCACGCTGTGCTTCTCCATAAACTCACTCATGTCAATACGGATGAGGTGATCTTCGCTGTCGAATAAGAAGCCGGCCAAGGCTTTGCATAGCTCGGTCTTACCAACACCGGTAGGGCCCAAGAATAAGAATGAGCCATAAGGACGATTCTCTTCAGCAAGACCAGCACGGGAACGACGAATAGCATCCGATACCGCACGAATAGCCTCTTCCTGACCTACCACGCGCTTATGTAACAGCTCTTCCATCTTCAACAACTTGTCGCGCTCACCTTGCATCATCTTCGACACCGGAATGCCAGTCGCACGAGATACTACTTCGGCAATCTCTTCTGCACCTACTTGTGTGCGCAAGAGCTTGTTCTTAGCGACGCCATCTTTATCACCTTTTGCTTCAGCAGCAGCAGCGGATTTGAGCTTAGCCTCAAGCTCAGGCAACTTGCCATATTGCAATTCAGCGACTTGTTCTAACTTACCGTCACGCTGTAGCTTTGCAATATCTATCCTTACTTTTTCAATCTCTTCCTTCAGGTGAGCTGCACCTAATACAGCACCCTTTTCTGCTTTCCAGACCTCCTCTAAATCAGCATACTCAGCGCCAAGACGCTTAATTTCATCTTCAATGAGGCCTAGGCGTTTTTTCGAAGCATCGTCCTTTTCCTTCTTAACGGCTTCGCGCTCAATCTTCAACTGAATCAAGCGACGTTCTAATCTATCCATCACCTCAGGCTTAGAGTCGATCTCCATCCGAATACGTGAGCCAGCCTCATCAATGAGGTCGATAGCCTTATCTGGCAAGAAACGATCTGTAATGTAGCGATGAGATAACTCTGCTGCCGCGACAATTGCCGGGTCTGTAATTTCAATACCATGATGCAATTCATAGCGTTCTTTGAGGCCGCGCAAGATGGCAACAGTAGCTTCAACGCTAGGCTCCTCTACCATGACTTTTTGGAAGCGACGCTCAAGCGCTGGATCCTTTTCGATGTACTTACGGTACTCATCTAAAGTCGTCGCACCAATGCAATGCAATTCACCGCGCGCTAAGGCAGGCTTGAGCATATTGCCGGCATCCATTGCACCCTCTCCTTTGCCTGCACCAACCATCGTATGAATCTCGTCAATAAAAATGATGGTCTGACCTTCGTCTTTAGCCACATCACTCAAAACAGCCTTTAGACGTTCTTCGAATTCACCGCGGTACTTAGCACCAGCTAATAGCAAAGCCATATCCAAAACAAGGACACGCTTGTTTTTGAGAGTTTCCGGCACTTCACCATTGATGATTCGTTGGGCAAGGCCCTCCACGATGGCAGTTTTACCCACGCCAGGCTCACCAATTAACACCGGGTTATTTTTACCGCGACGTTGCAAAATCTGAATGGTGCGACGAATTTCATCATCGCGACCAATGACAGGATCCAGCTTACCCATGCGGGCACGCTCAGTTAAATCGACAGTGTATTTCTTTAAGGCTTCACGTTGACCTTCAGCATCTGCACTATTCACTGATTCTCCTCCGCGGACTAAATCAATAGCCGCCTCTAACGATTTACGATTTAAACCATTCTCACGAGCAATCTTACCTAGCTCACCTTTGTCATCAGCCACGACCAGCAAGAAGAGCTCACCAGCAATGAATTGATCATTGCGCTTATTGGCTTCTTTTTCACATAAGTTGAGCCAGTTGCTTAAATCACGGCCTACCTGAACCTCACCACTAGTGCCCTGCACTTCTGGGAGGTTGCTAATGAGCTTTTCGGTTGCCTTCTCAAGACCTGGAACATTCACGCCAGCGCGAGTTAGCAAACTCTTGGCACCACCATCGGAATCACGCAACATAGCCAAGAGCAAGTGGGCTGGCTCTATATACTGATTGTCTTTTGCCAAAGCAAGGCTTTGCGCCTCGCTGAGGGCTTCTTGAAACTTCGTAGTTAATTTATCTATTCTCATTTGTAAGTCCTATCAACTCTATCTATTTTTATACATTTATACCTATAGAATATAGGGGCATTCTTATTAATTTCAAGTCTGTTAGACCACTTTTTAAGCGAATTTATCCCTATTTTGACCTGGCTTGTTTACCTCCTGGAGTGTTCTGATGGCAGCTATTACGCTGGCATTACCAACCGCCTAGAACATCGCTTGGCAGCTCATAATTCAGGGGAAGGTGCTCGCTATACGAGGGCTCGCAGACCAGTCGTCATTTTGGCCACCCAAGAGCACCCTGATCGATCTGAAGCCTCTAAGGCAGAGGCAAAGTTAAAGAAATTACCAAGGGCGGAAAAGCTAGGTTTTTTCAAAGCCCAAAAGATGGATCCGGTTTAAGCGGGATCCCTAAGCATTAGAGGAATTACCTGGTTCTTAAAGCTTCCTGCTAGTGCTTTTTTTAAGATCTTGTAAATATCCAGATCAAATTCAGATTCTCCTGAGTCGGCCAATTCGTAAAGCTCTTCCTCGTTGATTGCTGTTCCCAGATAACGCCAGCGGTCGACTACGTGCATATGCCCCGCCTCTTTTATTGCAACGGGGCCTAGATACGGCCAAACCTGAACCTGAAATAACTCCAATGCAGTCTTTAGCTGAAGATTGTGCAATTCGATGGGGGACTGACCGATGCAAGCGCCACCACATTGCTTTACTTGATAAGCAAAGCAAGCCTTACCTTCAATACGCTTCTCCAAACCCAAAAGCGCCTCACAAAGACGGTATTTTTTGGCTATTGCTTTTAGGTAAGCGTTGGCCTCTCTCTTACTGTAGAACAAGCCAAACAAGTTTTCTTGAATTCCAGGATCCAATTCACGATGTCCAACGAGTTGCGGTCTTAGCACACCACTCTCATCGAGCTCCAGTCTCCAAGCACAAAGATCCTTAGAGCGGCGTAATTTAATGTTCATGCTGGGCATGCGCTCTTTAATGAGCTGCGATTCCAAAATGAGTGCGCCTAACTCCCCACTGGTTTCAATCCAATCGATGTCTCTTACTTGTAAGGAGAGCCTCATTTCCTTGCGTTGGGTGAGCGCTCCTTGAAAATGCCCCATCACCCTACTGCGCAATGAAATACTTTTGCCGATATAGAGTGGGATCCGATTCTCGCCATAAAAAATATAGCAGCCCGGCCCCTCCGGAATGGAGTCCACTAGAGCTTTATCAATATTGGGCGGCAAGCTGGCATTTCCAATGAGCTGATTTACTGCTTTGAGCAGAGCCTCACGCCCAAGCTTAGCTTCACATACTCGCCAGAACTGGAGCAGTAAATCGGCGTCACCTAGGGCACGATGCCGCGAGCTAATCTTGAGGCCATGAACGCTGATGATGGTGTCAAGATTGTGTCTAGCCTGCTCTGGGAATAGCAATCTAGAAAGTTTCACGGTGCAAAGTACTTTAGGCTTAAAGTCGATGCCCACGCGCTTAAAGGACGCCTTTAAAAATCCATAGTCGAATCGGGCGTTATGGGCTACAAAAATCTTACCCTGTAGCTCTCGGGCAATCTCTGTAGCCAAACCTTCAAAGGGCGACTGCTTGCTCACCATGTCAGGACGAATGCCAGTCAAGGCTTGTATATTTTGCGGAATAAATGTTTGAGGATTGATAAGGCTTTCCCAAGTCTCAACTTGGTCATGAATCAGAGATTTGATGCCCACCTCAGTAATACGATCGCGCTCAAAATGAGAGCCCGTTGTCTCAATATCAACAAATGCTAACGGGGGATATTCACGCTCACCTGATGACATTAGCGGTAAAGAGTTATTTTTTTCCCTGATACTTCGCAATACTCGCCTTAAGGTCACTGTACTCTTCGCAACCAAACAGACAGGCCTTATCAAGTCTGGCTAGCATTGCTTCAGCCCCAGACAAGTCCTTCTTCATCAACATTAACTCACCGTAATACTCCAGAGCAGCCCTATGACTTGGGTCGATCTTGAGTGCTGCCTGGTAATACTTTTCAGATGCCACCAAATCAGGTGGCTGCTTTTTACGAAGACTGTACCCCATGAGGTTATTCCAGTCTGCAGAGTTGACTTCGTTTGCCGACTGCAATTGCTTTAAGGCTTGCTCGTAATTGTTAGATTTAATACTAGTGCGGACATCCGTTAGCCAAGCAGGATCAGATTTAGCTGGAGTGGTATCAGCGGCTACTGAAGCTACCCATGGTGTTATTGCAAGAACGAGAGATAAAAAAAGTTTGCGGGCGAAATTCCATCCATTTATCTGCATCATCAAGATCCTTATTGTTATCCTGCTTTGTGCAGGTAATCACCAAAACTAAAAATGGAGTTTGGGGCCAAGGGCACATCTTCGACCTTCTTAAACGGCACTTTAACTACCCTCTGAACCTCACCCTTAGATGGCTTACTCACCTTCAATTCTGGGTAAGAAAAAGTCTGACGCTCTGGTGCGGTTTTGGCATCGCTAAATCGCGGCACATAATCTTTAATGGCATCTGAGAGGTTCATATTGGCCATACAACCAAGCATATAAGTCTCTAAAGACTGGTAGAGCTCACTTGCAATATCACAAGCCTCAACCTTGCGTTTTTTAATGTAATTCATAGCCAGCACAACATCCTTAATGGTGACCATACGAGAATCTTGCAAGAGCGTGTAGCCTCCGTTTCGACCCTTTATACCCTTGACAATTCCGGCAGCACGCAATGCGCTGAGCAAAAGCTCAATTCGGCTAATGGATAATTTTTGGCGCTGCGCTAACTCAAGGCCGGTAACTGGTTGAATGCCCCCAGAATGGGTTGCTATGTCGACTAAGGTGTTGAGCGCGGCTTTTACTGCTGTATTGACATTCATGACGAATTTAGAAGAAATGTTGAATTAAAACCAGTATCAAGTTAAATGGCTATTTCTGCAGGATGCCAAGATTTAACCCTTGTGCACCTATGGTTGAAGTTAACCCAAATAAGGTCTTAATTCAGAAATGAGATTCTTAAATTGCTCACGCCTGAGAAACTGGCCAATCTCAACCTTCTGCCCCGTCTGCTCAATAAAAAAGATCTTTTCGTGCTCTCCCGGTTGAGAGAGTCTTGCCCAGTGCGTATTAAATTCAATCACAGTCTCTTTATAGGCAATAAACTTTCTCACCAATAATCGGGTGCCGCTAATTTCGATTTCTTCAAAATCCAAGGCATGACGGCAGTAGATTAAAAAACCAATCGTCACTGCAGTTAACTCAATAGCAGTGAAGATGAGGATAATTTTTACGCCAGCCAATAAAAACCCGGTGGCGACAGTTAATGAGAGGCAAACTAGGGCGATATAGAACTTGAGCAACTGACCTGGGGTCAATGCACAATTTCGCCTCATCTTCCAGATTTTCATGGCGGAATGCGGATCTCAGTTACGCATACAGTCTAGCTATTGGCAGACTGAGCTTGCTTAGCCTTTTCAAGCTGATCAGCACTGCGCTGCTGAAAATCAACCATGGAGTGGTACCCCATTTGGTAGCAAGGGCAATGTTTGCCTAGAATCCAGCGTGCGAGCTTAACCCGTAGTTTTTGAATCATTTTTATTCTCCCGTGAATGACCTCATTTTGACTGAAATCCGGGATTACTGCTGAACAGGGTGCCATTTCGAGCGCTCAGCAAACTAAACGCAAATCCTTTAAATTCAATGCATGATAAAAACTCCTTCGACAACTAGCTGGATACCACTTTTCCCACTGGGAACCACCCTATTTCCAGGCGGTGTAATTGCTCTCAAAATTTTTGAAGCTCGTTACCTGGACATGATGAAGCGTTGCTTACGTGAAAACTCGCCTTTCGGGGTTGTGAGCATTCTCGACAATAAACCGATTGATTCAGATGCAAGTGCTCTCGCCAATTTTTCAAACATTGGGACCTTAGCAAAACTGGAGGAATTTGATCCGATTCAGCCCGCTCTTTACATGACTAAGTCCTATGGAACTCAGCGCTTTCATATCTTGCACATTAAGCAAGAATCCGATGGCTTATGGATGGGCGAAGTTGAGCTGATTGATGCTGACCCTGAAATACCATTGCCAAAGGAGCACGAAAAAGTGGCTGCTCTTCTTCATGAGATTATTGCTGTCATCAAAAGTGAAGATTTGCTTGGGGATGGGTCATTCAAAATCCCAGAAAATCTAGATGATTGCGGATGGGTCTCTAATCGATTGGCCGAACTCCTGCCGCTTCCCCCAGCCCAGAAGAATCACTTACTCGCTCAGAGCAATCCCAGAATCCGACTCGATTTAATTTCAGAAATTATTGAGGACAATGATCTTCGCAGCACTCTCATTCATTAAAAAATATGATTGATGAGCTCATTCGTCGGTCAATTCGAGAAATGGTGGGCGGCGGTGGTCCGCCAGTCGCATTTCTCGAGCCCGCTGGTGATAGAGGCTTATTCGGTCCAGAATCTATAGCCTGGAAAGTGCATGCTGATTTTATTTCGATGATGATCGGTGGCATTAGTTCATTGGTAATGCAGGCTCTTCACCCAAAGGCACTTGCTGGCGTATGGGATCACTCAAGCTTCAGAGAGGATCTCAAAGGTAGATTAGGCAGAACAGCGTTCTTCATTGCTGCAACTACTTATGGCTCTCATGAAATGGCCAACAACGCTATTCATCGCGTCAATCAGATCCACCGGAAGGTCACTGGGTTTGATGAATTTAACGAGCCCTATAGAGCTGATGATCCCAAGCTACTCGCGTGGGTTCACCTAACAGAAACCCGAAGCTTTATGCGCTCTTATGAGTCTTATCAAAGTGAGTCTCTCCGCGCACAAGAAAAAGATCAGTATTTCTTGGAAATGAAAATGCTGGGCGAAAAGTTGGGGGCTATTAATCTTCCAGACAGCTATGCCGGCACTGAGCATGCGATCAAGCAGTACATCCCCAAACTTCACTACGGTGACAGGGCCAAAAGTATTGTTGCAATGCTAGACAACTTTCCAAGCAATCTCAGCGCCAAGCCTTTTGTAAAGATAATCAGTCGCGCAGGATTTCTGAATCTACCAGATTGGGTATACCCCATCATTAACCGACCCCAACCAAGAAGGCTAGAGAGATTGGCAATGAGTTCTGCCATTCGACTCATGGCCATCCCAGTGAGAGAGGCGCTAAAGGATGGCGTAGCTGCCCATTCCCTTCGCAGAGTGTATGGATCATCCAAATGAAAAGGCAAACATGATTACAAATTATCTGATTTCTGGCATGGTGGGAATCATGTTGTTCTTCACCGTTATAGTAGCGCCCACCGTATTCAGAGTCCTTCCTGTAGAGTGGTCTAGCAAGTACGTAAGGAACTTTTTTCCAAAATACTATGCCAGCCTTGGGCTTGTCACTTTGATAGCTATATTTACAGAACAAGATGCTGCGAGCAGGCTGTACCTAATTGCATGTGCGATTTTATTCGCCTTCACCTTATTTTTTCTCACAGGGAAAATCAATGCCGCAAAAGACGAAGGTAAGAATAAGCAGTTCCACATACTGCACGGCTTAAGTGTTGTTATCAATATCACTCAACTTGGTATTTTTATTTACTTACTGACTAAAACACTATGAAACCATTCAAGAAATATATTGTTACCGGCCTACTCACTTCAGCAGCTCTATCGTCATATGCTCAAGATGCTAGTCAAGGGAAGTTCACCCAGAACTACAAAGAAGCATGCATCAAGAAGCAAGTCCAACTACATGTGAAGTTAAAAGAGGTGTCGGCCGATTCTTTTGGCGAGTATTGCGATTGCGTCACACGTAAACTCGTGACAAATCTCAGTCCAAATCAATTAACAGAGCTCACCCACCAGGGCAAAGGTCGCCCCGCTTGGCTAAAGGCAGAAGAGCAATCAGCCAGTAAGTCTTGTATTAAAGAGGGTCCTGGGATTCGGACTTAGCCTGATCAGGTTCGGAACCTAGTTTGGTAGCCTGAGTTTTTGCCGACAATAAAGGGGCTGCGCTCATTTTCTCGCCATCCCACACTTGGCCACACCAACACTCTCCTGCATCATTAATGATGCAGACGCCTGAGCCACAACAACGCTTATCTGGTGCTTTCATGATTAACCTATTTGTTCCGAACAATTCATAATGAAGCCTATTCTAGAGTTTTTATCGTAATTGTGTACACGCCCCACCAAGATTTACCAAGCATGCAAAATTCCTTATTTAACCAATTAAACTCATCCGATCCAATATGCCTACTGGAAAAAGATGGGCGGGCTGAATATTTCCATCATTTTTATGATGCAGATGAATCTGATCATCTTTACAAATACCTACTGAGCTCTCTTGTCTGGGAGGCGGATGAGATCAAAATGTTTGGTAACTTAGTAAAGACCGCAAGAAAAGTTGCGTGGGTGGGCGATCCTGAGTGCACATACACTTACTCTGGAGTTCAAAAAATACCTCAGACCTGGATTAGTGCGTTATTGGAAGTAAAGCATAAGCTTGAACAATTTACTGGCCACACCTACAACTCTTGCTTACTCAATCTGTATCACAGCGGTGCCGAGGGAATGGGCTGGCACAGTGACAATGAGAGAGAGTTAGGCGGTACGAACCCCATTGCATCTATCAGCTTGGGCGCTCGACGTAAGTTTGCATTTCGCCATAAGCAAGATAAAACAACTTGTCCAATATTTCTAGAGCATGGCAGTGCATTAATCATGTATCCACCTATTCAGGAACATTGGCATCACAGTCTTCTCAAGACAACAATGGTTAAAAGCCCTCGAATTAATCTGACTTTTCGAAAAATACTTCCCCGCATATGAATAGCAATAAAGAAATTGAGAGAGTGGCAATTATTGGCGCAGGAATTGCAGGCCTTTCTTGTGCGCGGGAGCTCAAGCTGCAAGGAATCTCAGCAGATATCTTTGAAAAAAGTCGTGGCCCCAGTGGGCGCATGAGCACTCGTCGAAGTGAAGGGTGGTCAGCAGACCATGGTGCCCAATACTTTACTGCTAGAGATCCCCGCTTTATTCAGGAGGTGCAACAATGGATGCGGGCCGGTACTGCCGCTATTTGGACACCCAAAATCAAGGTGTATGAGGCCAAGGCATGGCGTGAGAGCAATTCACAAGAAATTCGCTATATTGGCACCCCCAATATGAACTCCCCGGGAAAGCATCTTGCCGAAGAATTATCAATTCAATATGAGACAACAATCTCACAGTTAGATCGGAGATCTGACAAGTGGCATCTTCGAAGCAATGAGATTGGCGATATTCCAACATCATATGATTTTGTCGTATTGGCTATACCTGCACCTCAGGCAAGCGCCTTAGTGAGGAGCCTTGATATCAGAGCTTCTGATATCGCCGACTCAGCACAGATGAAGGCCTGCTGGACAATGATGGCGAATTTTCCCAATCAGAAAACAGCAGATTTTGATGCGGCATTTATCAATCAAGAAATCATTGGCTGGATTTGCCAGAATGGATCCAAGCCAATGCGTCAAGGAAATACTTGGACCATTCATGGCAGCCCAGCCTGGAGTCAAGAGAATGTGGAGCTCAGCAAAGAGGATGCCCAAGACCAGATGGTGCAATGCCTGACAAGGCTGGGATTAAATTGTCGGGATGCCGAAATCAGCATGCACCGTTGGCGTTATGCAAGTGGCGGCTTAGAAAATTCAATCAGCTTTCTTTCGCTACCCGATATTGGTCTGGGACTTTGTAGCGACTGGCTCAATGGCGGAAGAGTCGAGGGCGCTTGGTTAAGTGGTCTCGAGCTAGCTTTGATGCTAAAAGAAATTTAGCGGGAAATTATTTCCAACGCGCCATTGCAGCATCATCGGTCACGCGGGCATCAACCCACTTACTGCCTTCTGGGGTTTCTTCTTTCTTCCAAAATGGTGCTGCTGTTTTTAGGTAGTCCATGATGAACTCACAAGCAGCAAATGCCTCGCCTCGATGAGCGCTAGTTACTGCTACCAAAACAATTTGGTCTTCGGGCAACAGCGGTCCTACTCGATGGATGACTAGCGTCTTGTAAAGATCCCAGCGACCTGTAGCTTGCTTAATGATTTCCTCTAAGGCTTTTTCCGTCATGCCAGGATAGTGCTCCAGCATCATGCCCTTGACTTGACTGCCGTCATTCATATCTCGGACAGTACCCACAAAAGTCACTATTGCACCAACACGCGGATCATCCTTGCGCAGCGCCTTAACTTCTGTAGTGAGATCAAAGTCTTGCTCTTGAATGCGGATGAAATCATTCTGCATCTTAACCACCAGTAACCGGGGGGAAGAAAGCCACTTCAGAACCTTCTACTAGCGGAGTGGAATCAGCCACCATCTCTTGATTTAAGGCGCAACGAATTACCTTGCTACTCGCCAATACTTGAGCCCAGGGATTTCCTCGTTGAATAAGATAGCTTCTTAAGTCAGCAATGGTTTTGACCTCTGCCGGTACAGCAATGCTCTCACCAGAAAGACTAAGACCCTCTCTCAAGGAAGCAAAGAATCGCAATTCGAGTTTCATATAAGAATCGTAATACGATTAGTAGAGGAGTGCGTTAAATGGAATGTACTTCACTATATCGCCAGCTTTAAACGCTTGGCCCGGCGGACAATCTACTAAGCCATCACCCCATGAAGCACTTGTAAGCACTCCAGAGCTTTGGTTTGGGAATAAATCTAAACCGCCCTGCGCGTTGATCTTAACCCTCAGAAACTCGTTACGACGATCCCCTTTAAGCCAATCAAAGTCAGCGCGCATTGGGTAAGACTGTGGCATACCTGCATCTCGGCCTTGTAACTTCAGAATAAACGGTCGCACAAATAATAGGAAGGTTACAAAACTGGATACTGGATTCCCAGGAAGTCCGATAAACCAAGTTTCTGCTTCGGACCCATTGCTCTTTGGGGCATCTGATTTGCGCACAGCACCAAAAGCTAGAGGCTTGCCAGGCTTAATGGCAATCTGCCAGAGATCCAATCGTCCCTCAGCAGTCACTGCTGGTTTTATGTGATCCTCTTCGCCAACAGATACACCACCAGAAGTAATGATCAGATCATGATCTTTGCTGGCCTTGCGAAGCGTTTCTTTGGTGGCCTCCAGGCTATCGGGAACGATTCCAAAGTCTGTGGCATCGCATCCCAAGGATTTAATACACGCTAACAAAGTATCGCGATTGGAGTTGTAGATGCCACCCGGCTTAAGCGGCTCACCTGGCAGAGAAAGCTCATCGCCAGTGAAAAATGCAGCAACTCTGACCTTACGTTTTACATTTAAATGCGTCAGACCAGCAGACGCTGCAACACCTAATTCTTGTGGCCTGAGAAAAGTACCCGCAGTCAGAGCTGTTTGGCCTGCAGTCAGGTCCTCACCTCTTCGACGGATCCATTGACCTGAAATTGGCGCAATATTGACCTGCACTTGATCGGTTGAGCCCTCTGATATAGCGCAGTCTTCTTGCATGACAACCGCATCAGCACCTGGGGGCACTGGGGCGCCTGTAAAAATTCTGGCAGCAGTGCCAGGCTCTAGCTCGGTACCCATGGATCCCGCTGGAATACGCTGTGCAATCTTGAGAGTGCTTCCAGGAGTTTGCGTATCCGCAGTACGCACAGCATAGCCATCCATGGAAGTGTTATCGAGTGGAGGCACATCGACCAGACTGCTTACATTCTCTGCAAGCACACGGCCTAAGGCGGTTTGCATCGTGACCATTTCACTATCACCTACCGCTTTTGCATTTGACAGCAGGTGATCTAAAGCCTGCTGAGCAGTCAACATCGGAGGCTTAGTCATAGGGCTTTATTTTTGAGTTAGTTAACGTGGGTAGTAATGAAGTGTTTCACTTGATTGACATCAGCCTCGATATTTTCAACGCGTTGCGGCTTTGATTTGATATCTTTAAATGCTGGCGGGCATTCTGCTGGACGCCCCAATGCCACTTCAATCGTTTCTTCAAACTTAATAGGCAAAGCAGTTTCCAAAACAATCATTGGAATGCCTGCTTGCAAATGCTCGCGCGCCACCTTCACACCATCAGCTGTATGCGTATCAATCATCACGCCATACTGTGAATCAATATTGCGAATGGTGTCTAGGCGATTCTGATGAGTACTGCGACCGGATTGGAATCCGTACTTGGTAATGTCTTTAAATACGGCGTCTTTTGAAATATCAAAGCCGCCTGCTTCATCAACCTGCTTGAACATGCCAGCAGTTACTTTGCCGTCCTTACCCATAAGATCAAATACAAAGCGCTCAAAATTACTCGCTTTAGAAATGTCCATAGATGGGCTAGAAGTATGCAAAGTTTCGGCAGACTTACGTGCACGGTAAACACCGGTGCGGAAAAATTCATCGAGAACATCGTTCTCGTTAGTAGCAGCAATGAGGTGCGCAATTGGCAAACCCATCATGCGAGCAATATGGCCAGCGCAGATATTGCCAAAGTTACCCGATGGCACTGTGAAAGAGACTTTTTCTGTGCTGGATTTTGTTGCCAGCAAATAACCTTGGAAGTAATACACAACTTGAGCCACTACACGACCCCAGTTAATGGAGTTCACGGTTCCAATTTGATGATTTGCTTTAAAGCCATGGTCATTACTGACTGCCTTGACGATATCTTGACAGTCATCAAATACGCCGGCAACTGCCAAGTTAAAAATATTCGGGTCTTGCAGGGAATACATTTGCGCAGACTGGAAAGCACTCATCTTGCCGCGTGGTGAGAGCATAAATACTTTCACGCCTTCTTTGCCGCGCATCGCATATTCAGCAGCGCTACCAGTATCGCCAGAAGTCGCGCCCAAAATATTGAGCTTCTGACCTTTCTTCCTTAGCGCGTATTCAAAGAGATTGCCGAGCAATTGCATCGCCATATCTTTAAATGCCAGTGTTGGTCCGTTAGACAGGCTCAATAAGCCGATACGAGTACCCTGCTCTTCACCCAACCAATGTAATGGCGTGATGTCTTTGGCATTATCTTCAGTGCGGCCATTGCAATAGACCTGCTCTGTATACGTCTTACGCAACAAAGCACGTAAATCTGCCTCAGGTATATCGTCGCAATATAAACTCAACACTTCGTAAGCGAGATCAGCATAGGACATCCCGCGCCAAGAATCCAGCTGCTCTTTAGTTACTTGAGGGTACTCGGTAGGCAGATATAAGCCACCATCTGGAGCTAATCCACCGAGCAAGATTTCTAAAAAGGATTGCTGTGGGCTATTGCCCCGAGTTGATTGGTAACGCATGTATTTATCTTAAGAAAGATTTTCTAAACGGATCTTCACTACTTCGCCAGCAACAGTTTTCAGATTCTGAATTTCCTGAATCGCTGCCAGCATGTGTTTTTCTTTGGTCTCGTGAGTCAGTGCAACCAAATCAGTTTGACTTTCACCTTCATCCGCTTCTTTTTGCAAGAGCGCATCAATAGAGATGCTATGGGACGCCAAAATCTTAGTGATATCCGCTAACACGCCCGCCTGATCGGCTACGCGCAAACGCAAGTAATAGCTGGTGGTGATCTCACCCATTGGCAATACAGTGATATCGCGCACTGCATCAGGCTGAAATGCCAAGTAAGGAACACGATTCTCAGGGCTAGCACCCAATAAACGCGTGATATCTACCAAGTCAGCAATCACAGCCGAGGCTGTCGGCTCAGAGCCTGCGCCTTTACCGTAATAAAGCGTAGTTCCGACTGCATCTCCAAATACCTGAACAGCATTCATAGCACCTTCAACGTTTGCAATGAGGCGCTTAGTCGGAATCAAGGTTGGGTGCACACGCAATTCAACACCGGCAGTTGTCTTCTTAGCAATACCAAGCAACTTAATGCGATAGCCCAACTGCTCAGCGTATTTAATATCGACGGCATCAAGCTTCGTAATACCCTCAACATGAGCTTTTTCAAATTGCATTGGAATCCCAAATGCAATTGCGCTCATGATGGTTGCTTTATGAGCGGCATCTACACCTTCAATATCGAATGTAGGGTCTGCTTCTGCGTAACCTAAACGCTGCGCCTCTTGCAAGACGGTCGCGAAGTCCAAGCCTTTATCACGCATCTCAGAAAGAATGAAATTCGTTGTGCCATTGATAATGCCAGCGATCCACTCAATACGGTTTGCAGTCAAACCTTCGCGAAGTGCCTTGATGATTGGAATGCCGCCAGCAACAGCCGCTTCAAATGCAACCATCACACCCTTCTCATGGGCAGCCTTAAAAATCTCATTGCCATGTACAGCGATCAAAGCCTTGTTGGCAGTGACGACATGTTTGCCAGCAGCGATTGCCTCCATCACCAAATCCTTAGCAATGCCGTAACCACCGATCAATTCAACAACGATATTAATCTCAGGATTATTAATAACTGCACGCGCATCACTCACTACTTGGGCGTGATCCTTAACCAACTCTTTGGCACGCTCTACATTGAGGTCAGCAACGGTATTGATACGAATGCCACGACCAGCGCGACGGGTAATTTCATCCTGGTTGCGCTCGAGAACAGTAAATACACCACCACCTACAGTGCCAATACCTAATAGACCAACTTGAATCGGTTTCATGATGCCTTTGTTGCTGTTGAGTTAGCCGCTTTACGACTATGTTTTTGACGATAACGCTCAAGAAAACGTGCAAGACGGCCAATAGCCTCTTTAAGCACATCCTCATGAGGTAAGAACACGACACGGAAGTGGTCTGACTTGCCCCAGTTAAAGCCGGAGCCCTGCACCAACAACACTTTTTCCTCTTTCAAGAGATCAGCTACAAACTGCTGATCATCTTCGATTGGATACATTTCAGGATCTAGCTTTGGAAATAAATACAAAGCGGACTTTGGCTTAACGCAAGTCACGCCAGGGATTTCTGTAATGAGTTTCCATGCGAGATCACGTTGCTTAGCCAATCGACCACCTTCGCTGACTAGGTCATTAATGCTTTGATAGCCACCCAATGCCGTTTGAATGGCGTACTGGCCTGGCACATTGGCGCACAGGCGCATTGAGGACAGTATGTTTAGACCCTCGATGTAATCGCGAATCATCTCTTTATCGCCAGAAACCACCATCCAGCCGGCACGATAGCCGCAAGAGCGATAGTTCTTGGACAAACCGTTGAAGGTAATTGTGACCACATCAGTGGATAAGGATGCCAAAGAGATATGCTTCTCTTGGTCGTACAACATTTTGTCGTAAATTTCATCCGCAAAGAGAATCAAACCATGCTCACGCGCAATTGAAGTTAGCTCAGCCAATACTTCTTTTGAGTAAATTGCGCCTGTTGGGTTGTTGGGGTTGATCACCACAATCGCTTTAGTGCGCGGCGTAATTCGTTTACGTAAATCTGCTAGATCTGGGGCCCACTCCTTAGACTCATCACACAAGTAATGAACTGGAGTACCGCCAGATAGGCTGACAGCAGCTGTCCATAATGGGTAATCAGGGGCTGGCACCAAAACTTCATCGCCGTTATTGAGTAATGCGTTCATTGCTAATACGATCAACTCGGAAACACCATTACCGGTATAGATGTCATCCAAAGTAACACCCTGGATGCCTTTTTCTTGGCAATACTGCATGATGGCTTTGCGAGCTGCAAAAATTCCTTTGGAATCGGAGTACGCTGAGGCATTACCCAAATTACGGATCATGTCCAACTGAATCTCTTCTGGAGGATCGAAACCAAAAACACCCACATTACCGATGTTTAATTTGATGATTTTGTGACCCTCCTCCTCCATGCGCTGAGCAAGCTCCAGCACGGGTCCACGAATGTCGTAGCAGACGTGATTGAGTTTTTCGGACTTTAGGATCGGTTTCACAATAAATTAAAGGGTAAGTTCTTGAAAACTAGGAAAAAACAGCTAGCTATAATCCACATAATTATGACAGAGAGTCCACGTGAAGCTTCAATCTGACCCCCATTCCGGAGCCAATACGATCACCGGTTACGGTGACGGCTACATTGAGATCAATAAGATCCCCTACAGTCACGGGGTTTTATTGAGCTCAGATGGCGAAATCCTGGAGTGGACTATCAAGTCCTTTGAGGAACTAAGTTCGACAGATTTCACTCAAATGGCCTCTCTCAAGCCTGAATTGATCATTATTGGCACCGGCAAACGCCAGCGCTTCCCAAAGCCTGAGCTCTTAAAAACCCTGATCGAGGCCAAAGTTGGCTTCGAAGTAATGGATTCTCAAGCCGCTTGTCGCACTTACAACATTCTTGTTGGAGAAGGTCGCCAGGTTCTACTCGCTCTTATCGTGGAAGCCGTCTGATGCAGTTTGGCCAAATTCGGCAGTCTAGCGCCCTCAATCCAATCTCGATTTTGATTCTGGTCCTAATCTATGGCTTGCTGTGGTTTGGCACCCTCAACTACCGCCACCTCATTCCGTCTGATGAAGGACGTTATGCCGAGATTGCGCGTGAGATGCTCGTCACTGGAGATTGGGTTACACCCCGCTACAACGGCTACAAGTATTTTGAAAAACCCCCATTACAGATTTGGGCTACCGCTACCGCCTTTAATCTTTTTGGTATCGGTGATTGGCAGGCGCGCTTGTGGACTGCACTCACTGGCTTTATAACAATTGTATTTATTGGATTTACTGGCGCACGCATTTATAGCCCACGGGCAGGCTGGTTAGCTGCAATTGCTTTAGCGTCCAGCCCAATGTGGGTGATTGGTGGACACATCAACTCACTGGATATGGGGTTGTCAGCATTTTTAGTTGCTGCACTGTGTAGTCTTTTGTTGGCACAAACTGCTCGCAACACGAGCAACACCAGAAAGTGGATGTGGGCCTGCTGGGTCTTCATGGCCCTAGCAACCTTATCTAAAGGCGTCATTGGGGTTGCCATCCCCGGCATGGTCTTTATTGTTTATTCCATTACAGCGTGGGACTGGAAAATCTGGAAACGGCTACACATTATTAGCGGCACGATTTTATTTTTAGCAATTACTGCGCCTTGGTTTGCTCTAGTAGCGCAACGTAATCCAGAGTTCCTGGAATTCTTCTTTATTCATGAACATCTGCAACGATTCACGCAAACGGCTCACAGTAGAACGGGTCCAATTTATTACTTCATACCACTGCTACTACTAGGCTTTTTGCCATGGATTGCGCAAACTCCTGGCGCCCTTACTCAGGCCTGGCGAGAGCGTAATCGTGAGTTCTCCAGCGGCTGGTTGCTCACCTGCTGGTTTGCAGTAATCATGGGGTTCTTTAGCATCTCTCAATCTAAATTACCTGGCTACATCATCCCAGTCTTTCCAGCACTGGCAATGCTTGTCGGCCATCGCTTAGATCGCAATCTGGGTTTTAGTAATTCACTGGGATTGCCTTGGAAATTACAAGCCCTCTTCTTTGCAATCTTAGGTGGTATTGGATTTTTCTTCTTAGGCGAAGTTGGCAAACAAGCTAGGCCAGATGAAATTGAATCCTACGCCCAATATACTTATTGGATCATTGCGGCACTCATCGCATTGATTGCATTTAGTCTTCTAGCGTTGGCGCAAAGCAAACGCAATGGCCTGAGCAGTATCACCAGCTTTGCGAGCAGTTTTTTTCTCTGTGCAATCATCGCGGGCACGGGCCATGAAACTCTGGGGCGCGCAGTCTCGGGCATCGACTTAGTAGAAAAAGTAAAAGCTGGCATCCCAGATAAAGTCAATTTTTATTCCATACGAATCCTAGATCACACAGTACCCTTCTATTTAGGTAGAACCATGATCATGGTGGAATCTCCAGATGAGCTTGAGTTTGGCGTGAAACAAGAGCCCCAATTGTGGCTTCCCACATTTGATGCTTTTATCGAGCGCTGGAAAGAAGATCAGACGGCTTATGCCTTAATGGTTCCAGAGCAATATGTTGAGTTACAGAAATTAAACGTCCCCATACAAGAGGTGGGTAGAGATTCTCGGCGCGTGATTGTTAAACACCCAGAGTTGCAAAATAGCTCAGCACAATAAATTCTTAAGGCCACTATGTCAGTCACTCAAAGTACCCTGCCTTTTATTCCGTTTACGCGCCCACACTTCAATCAAGAAACTATTGATGCCGTTGCCGAGGTATTGCGCTCAGGCTGGGTAACCTCGGGACCAAAACTAGCTGAGTTTGAGGCTACCTTGAGCGAATACTTTGGTGGTCGTCCAGTTCGTTGTTTTGCCAACGGCACTGCCACTATGAAAATCGCCTTACAGGTTGCTGGCATTGGTCCTGGTGATGAAGTGATTACTACCCCAATATCATGGGTTGCAACGTCCAATGTCATTCTGAGTGTTGGGGCTACCCCCGTCTTTGTGGATATTGATCCCATCACCCGCAATATTGATTTAAGCAAGCTAGCTGCAGCTGTTACACCGAAGACGCGCGCCATCATGCCGGTTTACTTGGCCGGGCTACCCGTCAATATGGATCAACTCTATGACCTCGCTAAGCAATACAAGCTGCGCGTAATTGAAGATGCAGCACAAGCGTTTGGATCGCAGTGGAAAGGCCAAAAGATTGGCAGCATCGGTGATCTCGTGAGCTTTAGTTTTCAGGCAAATAAAAATTTATCTACTGTTGAGGGTGGCTGCCTTGTTCTCAACACTGATGATGAAGCTAAGCTTGCGGAGAAGTTTCGCCTGCAAGGACTCACACGCCAAGGCGTCGATGGCATGGATGTAGATGTCTTAGGCGGCAAAGATAATTTGACTGATGTGAATGCAGTCATTGGCTTGCATCAACTCAAAATGTTGCCGGGGTTTCAGGCGCGTAGGAGTGCTTTAGCAAGGCAGTACTTTGATGCCATTCGCAGTGAATTGCGGTCTGCTGGTTTAGATAAACTCAACTTAGAGTTGCCAGTAGAAAACTTTGCCGATAGCAACTGGCATATGTTCCAAGTTATTCTGCCGCTTGAGCAATTGAACGTAGATCGAGCACAGGTAATGACCGAGTTAAAAGATTTGGGCATTGGCACAGGCGTTCACTACCCCACCATTACCGGATTTACGCTTTATCAAGAGCTGGGTTACAAAGTTCAAGCCACTCCAATCGCAGAGCGTATTGGTCGCTCCATTTTGACTCTACCCCTCTTTCCAGGCATGGCGGATGAAGATATTGGCCGTATAGCCAGTGCTTTGACTGGAATTTTGAAGAAACACTGTAAAAAATAGAGTTGAGAGCAGAATCAGGCAAAATTACAGCATGACTGCAAATTTAGCTACCCAAGCCTGCAATCCCACACTTAGCATTGTTATCCCCGTTTATAACGAGGAAGATGGTCTTCAAGCACTCTTTGATCGCCTATACCCTGCACTAGATATGATGGCTAGCAAGCGCAACATTGCTTATGAAGTGGTGTTTGTAAATGATGGCAGCAAAGATCGCTCCGCTGGCATCCTAGCCAAACAAGTTGAGCTGCGCCCTGATGTCACTCGTGCAGTCTTATTTCACAGCAACTTTGGTCAACACATGGCCATCATGGCTGGCTTTGAATATTCCCGTGGCGAATATATCATCACCCTCGATGCCGATCTGCAGAATCCGCCTGAAGAAATTGATGCTCTGGTAAATGAATTACGCAAAGGTCACGACTACGTTGGCACTATCCGCGCTAATCGTCGCGACAGTTTCTTCAGAAAATTCGCTTCCCGTGCGATGAATCATTTACGCCAGAAAATCACACGGATCACAATGACTGACCAAGGGTGCATGCTGCGTGGCTACAGCCGTCGCATCGTTGACCTAGTACGTCAGTGCGATGAAAGCAATACCTTTATTCCAGCCCTGGCCTATACCTTCGCATCTAATCCGACTGAGATTAGCGTCAAACATGAAGAACGCTTTGCCGGCGAATCTAAATACAGTCTGTATCAACTTATTCGCCTGAACTTTGATTTGGTGACTGGATTCTCCGTAATGCCTTTGCAGATTTTCTCGATTCTGGGAATGTTGCTGGCAATGGCTGCAGGTAGCCTGTTTATATACCTCTTAGTTCGCCGCTTCGTTCTAGGCGCTGAGGTTGAAGGGGTTTTCACACTCTTCGCCCTCACCTTCTTCTTAATTGGTGTAATGCTATTTGGCCTTGGCTTACTCGGTGAATATATTGGCCGCATCTACCAACAGGTTCGCGAGCGTCCACGCTATGTTGTGCAAACTGTTTTAGAGAAAAAATAATTGCACGCAGTCGTCTTTGCTTATCACGATGTTGGTGTTAATTGCCTCAAGGCATTGCTGGGTGCAGGCATTGAGATTGATCTAGTGGTGACTCATCAAGACGATCCCAATGAGAATGTCTGGTTTGGAAGTGTTGCCAAACTTTGTGAGGATAAAAAAATTCCTTACATCACACCAAATGCAAATCAGTTAATGGATCTTGTGCCGCAGATTCAGAAACTGGCACCCGATTATCTCTTCTCCTTCTACTACCGTCATATGATTCCGCCTGAGCTCTTGGCCTGTGCCAAGATTGGCGCCTTGAATATGCATGGGTCACTGCTACCAAAGTTTCGTGGGCGGGCACCAGTCAACTGGGCCATTCTGCACGGAGAAACTGAAACTGGCGCCACATTGCACATCATGGAATCCAAACCAGATGCAGGAGACATTGTGGGGCAATCAGCCGTCTCAATTGGCTCCAATGAAACCGCCACAGAAGTGTTTGGCAAAGTCAGCAAAGCAGCGGTTATCGTAATGAATCAGGTATTATCCGAGCTTGTTCAGGGCCACATCCCCAGAAAACCCAATTATCTGGCTCAGGGAAGCTATTTTGGCGGCCGCAAGCCTGCAGATGGTCAAATTCTGTGGAATAAGACAGCTCAGCAGGTTCACAACCTCGTCAGAGCGGTTGCACCCCCCTATCCCGGGGCTTTTACCGACTGGGAAGGTCAACGCAGGATTGTGTCTCGCACCAGCCTAGAAGGCCCATTCCCGGGGGAGCTAGATCTTCAGGCTCCCGGTATCCAAGTGGTTGATAATCAAGTATTCGGCGTTTGTGGCGACCAAAAAGCAGTAGCGATACTGGACTGGTTCCCAGCTAACAGCTAACAAATTAAAAGTAGCACTCTTTAGATTAAAAAACGAGGCAGTAAAGATGAAAAAAGTACTCATTCTTGGCGTAAACGGTTTTATCGGTCACCACCTTTCAAAGCGCATCCTTGAGACAACCGATTGGGATGTCTATGGCATGGATATGCAAAACGATCGCCTTGGTGATTTAGTAAACCATCCTCGCATGCACTTCTTTGAGGGTGATATCACTATCAATAAAGAATGGGTTGAATATCACATCCGTAAATGTGACGTCATCCTGCCTTTAGTGGCAATTGCGACACCAGCAACTTACGTTCAGCAACCGCTCAAAGTATTTGAGCTCGACTTCGAAGCCAATTTGCCCATCGTTCGCTCAGCCGTTAAATACAAAAAGCATTTGGTGTTTCCATCTACATCTGAAGTCTATGGCATGTGTGAAGACGGCGAATTTGATCCCGCTAAATCCAATATGGTTTATGGTCCGATCAATAAACCACGCTGGATCTATGCTTGCTCTAAGCAATTGATGGACCGCGTGATCTGGGGTTATGGCATGGAAGGTTTGCGCTTTACCCTCTTCCGTCCGTTTAACTGGATTGGCCCTGGTCTGGATAGTATTTACACACCAAAAGAAGGCTCTTCCCGCGTAGTGACGCAGTTCTTGGGTCATATCGTTCGTGGTGAATCTATCAATGTCGTAGATGGCGGCGCGCAGAAACGTGCGTTTACTTATGTTGATGATGGTATCGACGCCTTAATGCGCATCATCGATAACAAAGATGGTATTGCTAATGGCAAGATCTACAACATTGGCAATCCAAAGAACAATCATTCTATTCGTGAACTCGCCAATCAGATGTTGGAGATTGCTCGCAGTATTCCGGAGTACGCAAAGACAGCTAATGAAGTGAAAATTGTGGAAACAACTTCTGGCGCTTACTACGGCGAAGGCTATCAAGACGTTCAGAATCGCGTTCCTGCAATTGACAATACGATGAGTGAATTAGGTTGGAAGCCAACAACCAATATGAGCGATGCGTTGAAGAATATTTTTGAAGCCTATCGGGAAGATGTAGAAAAAGCGCGTCACTTGGTTGACAACGAATAAGCTCCAAGGTTCATGGCTAAGATTGCACTCAAGGTAGATGTTGATACCTTACGCGGCACCAAAGAAGGCGCCCCTAATCTAGCCCGTACGCTTGAACGCTTTGGTCTTAAAGCCACTTTCTTATTCAGCTTAGGCCCCGACCATACTGGCTGGGCACTTAAGCGAGTTTTTAGACCGGGCTTTCTAAAGAAAGTGAGTCGCACTTCTGTTGTTGAGCACTACGGCATTAAGACTTTGCTCTACGGCGTCCTACTTCCCGGTCCAGACATTGGTAAGCAAGCTGCCACCGAAATGCGTGCGATTGATGCTGCTGGCCATGAAACTGGAATTCACACTTGGGATCATGTGGCTTGGCAAGATGCCGTGCGCAATCGTGATCCCGAGTGGACTAAGGCACAGATGCAAAAAAGCTGGGATCGTTTTATGGAGATCTTTGGTCACCCACCAGTTACTTATGGTGCAGCTGGCTGGCAAATGAATGAAGCTGCTTTTGAGCAACTGGATCAATGGGGCATTAAATATTCTTCCGACGGCAGAGCTGAACCTAACTTGATGCCTTATCGTTTTGAACTTCCATCTGGCAAAGCAAAACATGTCCAGTACCCTACTACCCTCCCCACTTTTGATGAGTTAATTGGCATTGATGATGCCGATGAGTTTGGCGCTGTTAAGAAGCTACTAGAAATCACCCAAAGCAATCCGAATGACCAGGTCTTCACACTACATGCCGAGCTCGAAGGTCAGAAGCTTCTACCAGCCTTTGAGCAACTCTTGGCAGGCTGGCTGAACCAAGGGCACGACCTAGTTACGATGGGTGAGCTTCATCAATCTTGGGAAGCCACCAAGCAACTCGATAAAATAGCCGTACAGCCCATCACCTGGGGAGAGATTCCCAACCGAAGTGGCGAACTCATTTTGCAAGCCGTATAAGTAGCACTAAAGTTAATTAAGAGAGCCTCATCATGACAGTAGAAATCGGTAAACCAATGCCCCAGTGCGCAATCCCAGCAACATCGGGGCTGACCTTTACACCAGATTCAGCCAAAGGCAAAAAACTGGTTATCTACTTTTATCCAAAAGACATGACCCCTGGTTGCACTGCGGAGTCCGGTGAATTCCGTGACAATATTGAAGCCTTCGCCAAGGCCAATACTTTGATCGTTGGTGTATCTCGAGATAGCCTCAAATCTCACGACAACTTCCGCAGCAAACTGGAGTTGCCATTTGAGCTCGTTGCCGATACCGAAGAAATCTTATGCCAACTCTTTGGCGTGATGAAGATGAAGAATATGTACGGCAAGCAGGTTCGCGGTGTTGAGCGCAGCACCTTCCTTTTTGACTCTTCGGGCAAGCTCGTTAAAGAGTGGCGTGGACTTAAGGTTCCAGGGCATGTGACAGAGGTATTACAAGCCGCTCAAGTTACTAAATAATTTTTAAATTAATTTAATCCGGGGTACTTGCAAAGCCCAAAATTTGGGGTAAAGTTGTTTATATGCACCGTAAACGACGGGAAAGTCTAACAATCCGTTTGACTCATCAGCCTGAATACTTAACAGCAGGCTCGGTAAACAACCCCCGCCGTTTTACAGATCGTTTTGCACCCAGTTTCGTTATAAACCGTCAATGCAATCCGCTTGGCGGTTTTTTCTTTTAGGAGAGTATGCATGCCATTGCCCCCAATCCCAACTCAAATTGCTGGTCAAGTAAAAATTAGCAGTAAAGATACTCCAAATTTAAAGAAACGTCCTGCACCAGCGAAAACCGTTTCGATGGAAAACCATACTCCTGATTGGGCGACAGATGCAGAGGAGGATCTTTCTGCCGCTGAAGTGGCGCTCGAGAAAATCAAAGGTGATCGTAGGCCAACAGTAACTCGTAGTGAGCGCGGCGATAACAAAGTGGCTAGCGTTCCAGAAAAGCCAAAGCGCATTATTCGCACTGGCCCTCCAAGCCTCTTTGTCCTCGATACCAATGTATTGATGCATGATCCGAGCTCTCTGTTCCGCTTCTCCGAGCATGACCTTTTCTTGCCAATGACCACTCTGGAAGAATTGGACAACCACAAGAAGGGGATGACTGAAGTTGCGCGTAACGCGCGTACTGTCAGCCGCTCTCTAGATCAACTGGTCGCCGGGACTAGCGGCACATTAGATGAAGGCATTCCACTCAATAAGCTTGGCAATCAAGATGTTTCAGGCCGCCTCTTTTTCCAGACCAAACTCACCACCCAAGCATTACCAGAGGGATTGCCTGAAGGTAAAGGTGACAACCTGATTCTTGCTGTTGTGAGCGAGCTCCAAAAGACGCGTAAGGGTCAAGAAGTTGTTTTGGTATCCAAAGATATCAATATGCGTATTAAGGCTCGTGCATTAGGTCTGCCTGCTGAAGATTATTTCAATGACCAGGTGCTGGAAGACCGAGATTTAATGTATTCCGGAGTCATGGCATTGCCAGCAGACTTTTGGCCAAAGCATGGCAAAGATATGGAAAGCTGGGCTGACGGTAAATCCGGCACGATGTTTTATCGCGTAAACGGTCCTTCGGTTCCGAGCATGTTAGTCAATGAGTTTGTCTATCAAGAAAATCCAGATGGCTCGACTCCATTCTATGCTCAAGTAAAAGAGATAAATGGCAAGACCGCCCTACTTCAAACCTTGAGAGACTTCTCTCATCAAAAAAATAATGTGTGGAGTGTTACTGCCCGTAATCGCGAACAGAACTTTGCCATGAACCTGCTGATGAACCCAGATGTGGATTTCATCACCTTGTTGGGTCAGGCGGGTACCGGTAAAACCTTGCTGGCCTTGGCTGCTGGCTTGGAGCAAGTACTTGATAGCAAGCGCTATAACGAGATCATCATTACCCGCGCCACCGTGCCCGTTGGTGAAGACATTGGATTTTTACCAGGTACAGAAGAAGAGAAGATGCAACCTTGGATGGGTGCATTTGATGACAACCTCGAGGTGTTGCAACGCAACGAGGATGGCGGTGCTGGCGAATGGGGTCGTGCCGCTACACAAGAATTGATTCGTTCACGTATCAAAGTAAAGAGCATGAACTTCATGCGCGGCAGAACCTTTGTCAGCAAGTTTGTAATTATTGATGAGGCGCAAAACTTAACCCCTAAACAAATGAAGACTTTGGTCACTCGAGCAGGTCCAGGCACCAAGATTGTTTGTTTAGGCAATATTGCGCAGATCGATACGCCTTACTTAACTGAGGGATCCTCAGGTCTAACGTATGTAGTGGATCGCTTCAAAGGCTGGCGTCATGGTGGACATGTGACTCTAGCCCGCGGAGAACGTTCACGCCTTGCGGATCATGCTGCTGACGCACTCTAAGCAACCCCTCTCATGCCGCACTCTAATGGGGTGCGGCATTTTTATTTGCGCCCTAGCAATACTGTCGGGTTGTAGCAGCTTTAGCTCAAAAAATAATGCAGTTAAAGTTTCTCAGTTCAAGCAAGACACGAGTGTAGGCACAGAAGACATCTCTATTGCAGCAGTAGGTTTGGTTGGTGTGCCATATCGCTATGGTGGCAACAATCCTAAAGGTGGATTCGATTGCAGCGGTCTGATTGCTTACGTTTACAACAAGTCGGCTAATATAAAACTGCCGCGGACTATTCAAGAGATGAGTAATCGGGGTCAAAGCGTAGATAACGGGCCACCTGCACCAGGAGATTTAGTTTTTTTTAATACTACTGGCGCAAAGTACTCACACGCGGGCATCTATGTAGGGCAAGGCAGGTTTGTCCACGCTCCAAGTGCTGGAGGAACCGTGCGCCTGGAATACATCACTACGCCATACTGGGCGGCTAGATTTACTGAGGCTAGAAGACTGACATCTTCGACTCAGTAATTAACTCGATGATTATCTCAATAGCCACTATCCTTTCAGATGCATATTAGAAATAATCCTTTATAGAATTTATTTGCAAAAGCCTTCCACAGCATAGGAATTAAGCAATGAAAGAATTAGATTTAGACCGCATTCAAGAGATTTTGGTCGCTGCAGCAACCGATATCGGCCTCAAGATTTTGGCTGCAATTGCTTTTTGGGTTATTGGCCGCTGGTTAATTGGCATCTCTTTAAAGGTGATTCGCAGGGGGCTTGAAACTCAAAAATTAGACCCAACGATTCTTCGTTATGTAGGCTCTATTGTATCTGTCACTTTGAACATTCTTCTAGTTATTGGAATCCTGGGTTATTTCGGTATTCAGACAACCAGCTTTGCCGCCTTAATTGCAACTGCCGGCATTGCAATCGGTGCTGCATGGGCAGGATTACTCTCCAATTTTGCTGCAGGTGTATTTGTAATCGTGTTGCGCCCTTTCAAAGTAGGTGACTTTGTTACTGCAGGCGGCATTACTGGTACCGTTAAAGAGATTGGCCTATTCTCATCGACTATCTATACACCAGATAATATTGCCACTATGGTTGGCAATACGAAAATTTTAGCCGACACCATTCAGAACTTTAGTCATAGCCCCTATCGACGCGTTGATCTCAAGTACCAACTATCTGGCGCGGCAGATCAAAACGCTGCGATGGCGCTTCTTCGCGAAAAGATTGCCTACATTCCAAACGTATTACAAGATCCAGGTGTTGAGGTAAATATTTTGGAATTTAATTTAGTTGGTCCAGTACTAGCCGTTCGTCCTTATTGCAACAATAATGACTACTGGCAAGTCTACTTTGATAGTAACCGCGTTATGAGCGAGTCCCTAACTGCAGCAGGCTTCCCCGCTCCAGTGGCCACTCAAAATATGGTGATGAAACAGAATTAACTTTTGCGGCAACCAACCAGGAGATGTTCACATGAAGAAAATTATCATCGCTTTAAGCATTGCATTCAATTTTTTAATCCCATCGCTTGCTTTTGCAGATCAAGCAGCCTGTGAAGCCAAAGCAGTTAGCAAAGAAGGTAAGCCACTCTACGGCGCTGCTAAAGATGCATCTATTAAGAAATGTATGGGGGATGCCAAGCCCAATGATTGCGAAGCTAAGGCAGTCAGCAAGGATGGCAAGCCGCTGTATGGCGCTGCTAAAGCTGCATCCATTAAGAAGTGTGAGGGCAGCAAGTAAATACCCTTCTCTTTAAGTTAAAAAGCCTCGTAATGCGAGGCTTTTTTATTCTGATTTGTTGTTGCTGATTTGTTTCAGCATTCTGCTTTTGACTTAGAACGGTTCGTATCCACCAGAGGAGTAGCCAACTGATCCCATCGCCAAGTTGTCGAACTTGGTATACGGACCCTGCCAGCTTAAACGCACAGTACCAATTGGTCCGTTACGCTGTTTGCCGATAATGATCTCTGCCATACCTTTGTCTTGCGTTGTATCTGGGTGATACACCTCATCACGATAGATGAACATAATTAAGTCGGCATCTTGCTCGATCGCGCCTGACTCTCGCAAATCAGACATGATTGGGCGCTTATTCGGGCGTTGCTCAAGACCACGGTTTAACTGTGACAAGGCAACAACTGGACACTGCAATTCTTTTGCGAGCGATTTAAGAGAGCGTGAGATTTCAGAAATCTCGGTTGCGCGGTTCTCAGAACCAGAGCCGCTCATCAACTGCAAGTAATCAATCACAACAAGGCCAAGCGTTCCACCAAAGTTACGCGCGATACGACGTGCGCGTGCACGCAGTTCTAGACTTGATAAGGCACCTGTCTCATCAATCAAAATTTGGGTATTACTTAAACGAGCAATCGCATCAGTAACGCGTGGCCACTCATCATCTTGCAACTTGCCGGTACGCATGCGACCTTGATCAACGCGCCCCACTGAACCCAATAAACGAGCTGCCAATTGCTCACCCGACATCTCCATTGAGAACACAACGACTGGTAATCCTTCGGCCAATGCGACGTTCTCTGCAATATTAAGTGCGAAAGCTGTTTTACCCATCGACGGTCTTCCAGCAACAATGACTAAGTCGCCTTTTTGCAGGCCGCTAGTTTGTTTATCAAGATCAATAAATCCAGTTGCAATTCCGGTGATGTCGCTTCCACCTTGACGGTTGTAAAGCTCATCAATACGAGCAACAACGGTTTTGAGCAAGGGCTCAATCTCGAGGTAGTCTGCTTTGCGACTACCCTCCTCACCAATTTGGAGAATGCGGGATTCCGCTTCATCCAAGAGTGTTCTGACAGAGCGACCCTCTGGAACAAATGCAGAGTTGACAATGTTGTCAGATACTTCGATCAGGCGACGCAGAATGCTGCGGTCACGAACAATGTCTGCATAGCCTTTAATGTTCGCTGCACTTGGTGTGCTTTGCGCTAACGAATTGAGGTAATCAATACCAACTAAATCGCCACCTTGCTCAGACTTAACAGCCTCATGAACAGTAATGACGTCAGCGGGATGATTGTCGCCAACTAAACGCTGAATGACCTTGTAGATCAGAGCATGCTCAGGACGATAGAAATCTTTATCAGTTAACACACCACCTAGGCGATCCCAGGCTGTGTTATCGATCAGTAAACCGCCGAGCAAAGATTGCTCGGCTTCTACAGAATGCGGAGGTACTTTTAAAGCCTGCAAGGCTGGATCCCCAGAACCC
>NZ_NCJB01000184.1:0-9123 GCF_002282275.1 Polynucleobacter sp. 39-46-10
AATCAAGATTCCATTTCAGGATGCTTCGCTGATTGAAACCAATCCCTTTTTTGCGGCAAACACAGAAATCGTGCCAGAACTAGAAGCCTACATGGATGCGCTGCGCAAAGCAGGGGATTCCTGTGGCGCCAAGATTGAAGTACGGGCGCGTAATGTGCCCATCGGTCTGGGTGAACCTTTATTTGATAAGTTAGATGCTGACATCGCGCATGCCATGATGGGTATTAATGCGGTCAAAGGTGTTGAGATTGGTGCTGGCTTTGGGTCAGTAGCGCAACGCGGTAGTGAGCATGGCGACGAACTGCATCCAGATGGATTTGCAAGTAATAATTCTGGCGGCACTTTGGGTGGCATTAGTACCGGTCAAGATTTGCGTGTATCAATTGCAATCAAACCCACTTCTAGTATCTTGAGTCCAAAGGAATCAGTTGACCTAGATGGAAAGCCGATTACTGTGCAAACCAAAGGTCGTCATGATCCTTGTGTGGGTATTCGTGCAACGCCGATTGCTGAAGCGATGTTAGCTCTGGTATTGATTGATCATGCTCTACGCCATCGTGCTCAATGCGGTGATGTGAAACATGCTGTGTCGCCTGTGCCGGCTGCTCGACCTGGTTCAGTAAGCGACTAAATCCGTTTAAGAAAAAGAAAATGACACCTTCAGTGCGTTGGGCCTTCGGGTCCTTTTTCTTTTTATATTTCGCGTATGTTGGCTTAGTTTCTCCCTACGCCAGCCTCTTTTTTCTTGACCGTGGCTTTAGTGTTATTGAGATCGCAGTCTTAATGTCCATGCTACAAATTACACGAATAGTTGGGCCATTCTCCTGGGGATGGCTGTCTGACTACTTGTCCGATCGTATTGGCATTATTAGATTCTGTGCTTGCTTGGCAGCAGTCACTTTCTTATGCATCTTTTTTCTGCATAGTTACATTGCATTTTTCATTTGGATGTTTGTATTGCACACCATTCTTAGTAGCTTGATGCCACTAGGAGAGTCGGCCACAGTACATGCTTTATTTAAAGACAATTCATTTGATAAACGTTATGGCCGCTTACGTTTGTGGGGATCAATTGGTTTTATTGCAATGGTCTTAATTGCTGGCGAGTTATTTCAGCGCGAAGGTATTGAGCTCTATCCGATTGTGGGCGCGGTAGTGTTGATCTTCTTGGCATTAGTGACGTTCCGCTTGCATGAGCCTAAGATGGAACGTCGCAAGATGGTGAAGGGCGAACTCTTAATTGTTTTGTTTAATCCTGATGTGCGTTGGTTCTTGCTATCGGGCTTCTTTATGGTCTTTGCGCATGCAGCTTTGTATGTGTTCTATTCACTCTACCTAGCAGACCTGGGCTACGATAAATTCGAGATCGGTTTATTTTGGGCTCTAGGCGTTGCTGCTGAAGTGATTTTCTTTTATTTCCAGAGCAAAGTGCTCAGTCGTCTGGATGCTGAAGTTGTTTTACAGCTTGCTTTTGGCGTTGGCGTGTTTCGATTTATTTTGATTGCCTTCTTCCCATTCACTTGGGTGCTGATTTTGGCTCAGTTGATGCATGCGGCTACTTTTGGTGCTCACCATAGTGCTGCCACCAAGTTACTGCAGCGCTGGTTTACTGGCCCCTTGCAAGCCAGAGGGCAAGCTTTGATGGCAACAGTATCGTATGGTTTGGGTGGGACGCTAGGTGGTTTAGTTGCGGGTTGGCTTTGGGAGGCAACTCAGCCACGTAATGTCTTCGTGATGGCTGCTTTAGCTTGTGGCCTAGCGGGTATGGCGATTGGAAAACTGCGCCCACGCCACTACCCAGCTAGATAAACCAATCAACATTCTTTACATTGATGCGTAGTTCGGGCCACCACCACCTTCAGGGGTAATCCAAATAATATTTTGACTTGGATCTTTGATGTCACAGGTTTTGCAATGGACGCAGTTTTGTGAATTAATCTGCAGCTGTGGTTGCCCATCTTTTTCTACATACTCATATACGCCAGCAGGGCAGTAACGTTGCTCGGGACCTGCGTAAGTTTTGAGATTCAAGCTGACTGGTACCGACACATCTTTTAATGTCAGGTGAATGGGTTGATTCTCAGCATGATTGGTATTGGAAATAAATACTGATGAGAGGCGATCAAAAGTAATCTTGCCATCTGGTTTTGGATACTCGATGGGTTGATGCTGCGCTGCTGGCTCAAGGCACTCATGGTCTGCATGTTTTAAATGAATTGTCCAGGGCATATTGCCACCCAACAGCTTTTGCTCTAGACCAACCATCAGAGTTCCAAGGTAAAGTCCTTTGGACATCCATGGCTTAAAGTTGCGCGCTTGATTAAGTTCAGTATGTAGCCAACTATTTTTGAACGCGCTTGGATAGGCAGCCAACACATCAGCGGAACGATTCTCATTAAGCGCTGCAACTGCAGCTTCAGCAGCCAGCATCCCAGTCTTAATTGCAGCGTGACTGCCTTTGATGCGTGATGCATTTAAGAATCCTGCATCACAACCAATTAATGCACCCCCTGGGAATACAGTCTTAGGCAGACTATTTAAGCCGCCAGCCGTTAGTGCGCGTGCGCCATAAGCCAGACGTTTTCCACCCTCAAAAGTCTCACGGATTTTTGGATGCAGCTTATAGCGCTGGAACTCTTCAAACGGCGAGAGGTAAGGGTTCTTATAGGAGAGGCCCACTACCAAACCTACTGCAACCTTGTTATCACCCAAGTGATACAAGAATGAACCACCATAGGTGTCGCTTTCTAGTGGCCAGCCTGCAGTGTGAACTACCAGACCGGGCTTGCTCTTAGAGGGTTCTACTTCCCATAGTTCTTTAATACCAATGCCGTAACTTTGTGGGTCAGCATCTTTATCCAATGCAAACTTGCTAATGAGTTGTTTGCCTAGATGTCCGCGTGAACCTTCGGCGAATAGAGTGTACTTGGCACGTAATTCCATGCCAAGTTGAAATTGATCGGTTGGATTGCCTTCTTTATCTAAACCCATTGCACCTGTAATGACACCACAGACTGCACCTTGTTCGTTATACAGAATTTCTGCCGCAGGAAATCCTGGAAAAATTTCTACACCGAGATTCTCGGCTTGTTGGCCAAGCCAGCGAGTCACATTGGCTAAGCTGACAATATAGTTACCCTCATTCTTAAAGCAGTGGGGCAGCATCCAATTCGGAACTTGGAACGAACTTTCTTTTGTTAAAAATAAAAACTGGTCTTGAGTAACCTCAGTATCTAGTGGTGCCCCCATTTCTTTCCAGTTGGGGAATAGCTCGGTGAGCGCCTTAGGATCCATAACGGCGCCAGAAAGGATGTGCGCACCAATCTCGGAGCCTTTTTCCAAAACGCAGACACTAATTTCTTTACCTGACTCATTCGCGAGTTGTTTTGCTTTGATGGCTGCAGATAGGCCTGCTGGACCACCTCCGACGATGACTAAGTCATAGTCCATGGATTCTCTTGGTCCAAATTGTTCGAGCAATTCCTGGGCGTTCATTTCACTCTCCGACATCTCTAAAAATAGCTTGCTGAGCTCATTTTCAGCAATTTTTGGCAATTCCACCATTTTTTTATGGCTTCCTTGAACCCTTCTAGTTTAGTTCTAAGCGATGAAAGGCAGGTTGGTGCCCTTTGCCTTCGGGCTGGGATTCCCAAAGCGTTATGATTACTTTTTTACCTTTTTGGCAATATTAGGACGAATGTATGAATAAAACTTACCCATCAGCAGTAGATGCCTTACGGGATATCTTGAAGGATGGCCAGAAGCTCGCGGTTGGCGGTTTTGGTCTTTGCGGCATCCCTGAGGCTTTGATTCAGGCAGTAAAGGATCTTGGTGCGCAAAATCTGACTGCGATTGCTAATAATGCTGGCGTAGATGGCTTTGGCTTGGGCTTGCTTTTGAATTCAAGACAGGTCAAAAAGATGGTCGCATCCTATGTGGGCGAGAACAAAGAGTTTGAGCGTCAGTTTTTAGCTGGTGAGCTGGAGTTGGAATTTACCCCTCAAGGTACTTTGGCAGAAAAATTGCGCGCAGGCGGTTGCGGTATTCCTGCGTTCTATACCAAAACCGGTGTAGGTACTTTGGTTGCCGAAGGTAAAGAAGAAAAAGAATTCGATGGTGAGCGTTACATCATGGAGCGTGCAATCGTTTCAGACATTTCTCTTGTCAAAGCATGGAAGGCAGATAAGTCAGGTAACTTGATTTATCGCTACACCGCACGTAATTTCAATCCAGTAGTGGCCATGGCTGGCAAGATTACCGTTGCTGAAGTAGAAGAGATCGTAGAGAACGGTGAATTGGATCCGGATGAGATTCATACGCCAGGTATCTACGTGCATCGCTTGGTTCTCAACACCACGCCTGAGAAGCGTATTGAGCAACGCACTTTATCTGCAGCTTAATACCATCGAAGCAATATAAAAACAGTACAGAATATTTAGGAAGATTGATATGCCTTGGAATAGAGATGAAATGGCAGCACGTGCTGCTAAAGAGTTAAAGGATGGTTAAAATGGCAGCACGTGCTGCTAAAGAGTTAAAGGATGGTTACTACGTCAATTTGGGTATTGGTATGCCAACCCTAGTGGCCAATCACGTTCCAGAAGGAATGGAAGTGTGGCTCCAATCTGAAAATGGATTATTAGGTATCGGCCCATTTCCAACGGAAGCAACCATTGATGCGGATTTGATTAATGCGGGCAAGCAAACGATTACGACTTTGCCTGGCTCTTCCATTTTTTCTTCGGCAGATTCGTTTGGAATGATTCGTGGTGGAAAAATCAATATTGCGATTTTGGGCGCAATGCAGGTGAGCGAGCATGGCGACTTAGCTAACTGGATGATTCCTGGCAAGATGGTGAAGGGCATGGGCGGTGCTATGGACTTAGTTGCTGGCGTGAAGCATGTGGTTGTCCTGATGGAGCACGTTGCGAAGAAGAAAGACGGCACAGAAGAAATCAAGATTCTGCCTAAATGCACTTTGCCATTGACTGGTGTAGGTGTTATTAGTCGCATCATTACTGATCTGTGTGTGCTTGATATCACTCCTAAGGGTTTGAAGTTGGTGGAGTTGGCGCCAGGTGTTACTAAGGAAGAAGTATTGTCCAAAACAGGTGCCCCTGTAGATACAATGGGTTTCTAACCTTTTCTACTAGATAGTGAAATAATGGGGTCAATGACCCCATTTCTATTTCTAAAGAGCCTTATATGAGTGCTGCAGACCATTCGCTTCATGCACACAAGCAGGGTGATGCCAAACACTCTCATGCCAAGCAGGTTTCCAATCAAAACCTCCTGCTGATTGCTTTAGTTCTGACATTAGGTTTTTCTGGTGTTGAGGGTGCTGCAGCTTATTTTGCAAATTCATTGGCCTTGATATCAGATGCAGGTCACATGGTGACGGATGCGGCTGCACTAGGCTTAGCCTTACTAGCCCAAATTATTTCTCGTCGTCCCCCATCACCAAAACATTCATTTGGATTTGGTAGAGCAGAAGCGCTTGCTGCATTTGTAAATAGTATTGCGATGTTGGCATTGGTCGCCTGGATTATGGTGGAGGCAGTGAGCCGTTTTTATGATCCGCACCAAGTAGATGGATTGACAGTCACAGTGGTAGCTGCGATCGGCTTGCTGATGAATATCGTTGTGGCTTGGGTACTTTCGCGTGATAAGAAAAGTGTTAATACACGTGCGGCCTTAGTGCATGTTATGGGTGACTTGTTAGGCTCTGTAGCTGCATTGATTGCGGGTATTGTTATCCAATTGACTGGTTGGATGCCAATCGATGCAATTCTCTCCATTTTGGTTTCGTTACTGATTTTGAAATCTACCATTTCCATCTTGCGTGAGTCATATCACTTCTTGATGGAGGGTGTACCTTTACATATTGATTACCTGCAAGTGGGCAATGATCTCAAAAACGTGCCTGGTGTTTTGGCAGTGCACGATTTACACGTCTGGGAAATGACACCAAGTTTTCCAGCACTCATTGGTCATATTGAAATTGATCAGATGAGTGAGTGGCCAGAAATCATGGCGCGCATCAACGAGATGTTGTTGAGTAAACATGGGATTGACCACGTCACTCTACAGCCTGAGATTGCCGGTATGGTGGATGAACATACGCATGATGAGCAATTGCATGATGAGATTAAAAAACCCAATGTGATTCATTATGGAGATAGCTTCTTTGTCACCTGCGCTAGCCCCGATGGTCCGCATCGCATGGCGTATCACGCCTGGGGAAATCCTAGCAATCCAAAGGTATTAGTTTGTGTTCATGGCCTGACTCGTAGGGGTAGTGATTTCAAAACTCTTGCGCAGGCGATGAGCAATGATTACTACGTCGTCTGCCCTGATGTAGTAGGGCGAGGTGATTCTGATCGATTGAAGAACCCAATGCTCTATGCAGTGCCGCAATACGTTGCAGATATGGCAAGCTTGATTCAGCACCTTGGTGTTGCTCAAGTTGACTGGTTTGGAACTTCGATGGGTGGTCTCATTGGTATGGTTTATGCCTCGATGCCTAAAAATCCAATCCGTCGTATGTTGATTAACGATGTGGGTCCACGGATTGAGCCCGAGGCCATTAAACGCTTAGGTTCTTATGTTGGCCAACCTTTTAGCTTTGCTAATCGCGCAGATGCGCTGCAGCGCCTAAATGAGATCTGCGCATCGTTTGGTAGCCATACACCAGAAGAGTGGGAAATTTATAACGGACCGATGCTCGTGCAAAAGGATGGTCTTTGGGTAATGCACTATGACCCTGATATTTCTGTACCGTTTGCATCTGTTAATCCGATTATGGCGAAGGCAGGTGAGATGGCAATGTGGCACGCCTTCAAGCAAATTCATGTCCCGATGCTGATTGTGCGTGGCGGTGAATCAGATTTGCTCTCAGCTAAAACAGTGGCTGAGATGTGTAAGGTCAACCCCTACATTCGGAGTATTGAAATTCCGGGGGTAGGTCACGCACCTGCTTTTGTTAAGTCAGAACAAGTTGCTTTAGCAAAAGAATTCTTTAGTTAAGGATTTCAGTCTTCCATGTCAAATGCTGGCAATGTACCTGAGAGCATCAAAATCATTGATGGCTGGTATGGTGAGCCCTCTGAAAATCATGCTGCTGGTGTACTGAGTATTCTCAAGCTGCTTCATCTGGACGAGGCAACATTAACTGCCGCAAACAATATTGCTCGAACCCATGGCAAAGAAGCGCTGATCAAGTTGATTGGCGAGGAGTCAGCAAGACTTCTAATTGGATACCGTGGCCTCAGGCAGGCTCAAGCCAAACTCGTTCGTAATGATGGTGGTCTCAGCATCTCTGGGCAAGAAGAAATGCTCAGAAAGATGCTGTTGGCCTTTGGTGATGACTTGCGCGTCGTGCTCATCTACCTTGCTTCTCGCTTGCAAACCTTGCGCTGGATTACCCAAGAGAAGATGGAGATGCCAAAAGCATGGGCTCAGGAAATTCTGAATATTGACGCATCGCTCGCGAATCGTCTCGGTATTTGGCAAATGAAATGGGAGATGGAGGACTTGGCATTTCGAGTTCTGTCTCCAGAGATCTATCGAGACATCGCCAAGATGCTGGATGGCAAACGCATTGAGCGTGAATCATTCATTGAGCAGATTGTCAGAAAGCTCAAAGAAGAATTAACTGCCGCACGTATTGAAGGTGAAGTGCAGGGTCGCCCAAAGCATATCTATAGCATCTGGAAAAAGATGCAGGGCAAGTCACTCGATTTTGCCAATCTCTACGACGTCAGAGCATTTAGGGTTCTGGTGGAGGATATTAAATCCTGTTATGCAATTTTAGGAATAGTGCATAACGTCTGGCAGCCCGTACCGCGTGAGTTCGATGACTATATTGCAAGGCCTAAACCCAACGGTTATCAATCTTTGCATACCGTAGTGATGGATGAGCATGGCACCGCATTTGAGATTCAGGTGCGTACCAATCAAATGCATCAACAAGCAGAGTATGGATTGGCTGCACACTGGCGTTACAAAGAGGGTGCTTATGTTGGGGCTGCAACTCCGCCAAAAAATAAACCCACATCCAATACCCCAAGTACACCAAACCCAAATCATCAAACTGGCACACATAGTGCAGCAGTAGCCTATGAGCGCCAGATTGCTTGGGCTAGACAGCTGATCTCCTGGAAAGAAGATGCCTGGGAGCAATTGAAGCACCATGAGATTGATGACCATATTTATGTTCTAACTCCGCTTGGAAAAGTAATCTCCTTGGAGAAAGGTTCATCACCTATCGACTTTGCGTATGCAGTTCATACCGATCTGGGGCACCGCTGTCGTGGTGCTCGAGTTGATGGTGCCATGGTGCCATTAGATACGCCGCTACAAAATGGTCAGACCATAGAAATCATTGCGGTGAAGCATGGTGGTCCCTCACGAGATTGGATAAGCCCTAATCGCAACTACTTACGCTCGCAGCGTGCCCGCACTCGTGTGCGGACTTGGTTTAATGCCTTGGATGATGAAGAGGCTGGTGCTAAGCCTGCTGAGGTCAAAGCTGAGCAAAAGCCAGAGGCTAAGCCGATCACATCAGTACCAGAGATTATTCTGAAGCAAAGTACCCGCAAACAAGGTCAAGCAGGTGATGTGTTGGTCGTTGGGGTGGATTCATTGTTAACTCAATTGGCTCGTTGCTGTAGACCAGTCCCGCCAGATGCGATCGCAGGTTTTGTGACTCAGGGTCGCGGTGTATCGATTCATAGAAGATCCTGTAAAACTTTTAGAGGTTTACTGGAGCGAGCGCCGGAGCGGGTTATTCAAACTGCCTGGAATGAGTCGACCCCAGAAACCCCATCAACTAATGATCCAAAACGCGTATTCCCGGCAGATCTGGCTGTCACTGGCCTGGATCGTCCCGAACTCATGCGCGAGTTATTTGAAATCCTCACAAGGCAGGGCATTCATGTGATTGATTTGCGTAAATCAGCCAAACGAGGCCTTGCTCAAATCCTATTGACCGTGGAAATTAAGGACTCAGAAGCCTTACGTTTAGTTCAAAACAGTCTTGAAGAGGTCAAAGGGGTGACCCAAGTGCGCCGCCGGTGATAAACTCTATGGCTATATAGGCTCGTAGCTCAGCTGGTTAGAGCA
>NZ_NCJB01000185.1:0-4612 GCF_002282275.1 Polynucleobacter sp. 39-46-10
CCCTGTTGAATAACGCTCACACTTCTCGCGTGAAGATGATTGTGGTTGACTCAGGTTTGAATAACTTAGGTGAATGGCGTAAGCACGAGCGTGATTTAGCTGCAGACTACAAGTTGGCCTATGGTGAGGCACCAGGTAATGTCATTGGGATTGCACTTCTGACCGATACCGATAACACCAAGTCAGAAACCCGTGCCCTCTACGGTGATATTGAGTTAGTGCGTAAGAATCTCAAATAACTTCAGACTGCATAGGGCTCCAACGCTTGAGCAGTAGGGCGTTACTCAAGACGCAGAAGCTGGAGAGGGCCATGGCACTACCAGCCAGCATAGGTGATAAATAACCCAAAGCTGCCATCGGTATACCAATCGTATTAAATGCAAATGCCCAAAATAAATTTTGACGAATCTTGTCCCAAGTTTTTTTAGAGATATCAATCGCAGCCGCTACTAGTGTTGGGTCTCCGCGCATGAGAGTAATTCCAGCTGCCTGCATGGCCACATCCGTTCCGGTGGACATCGCCATACCCACATCTGCCATAGCTAATGCTGGGGCATCATTCACGCCATCACCAACCATCGCCACGAAATGTTTTTTACCTTTAATACTGTTCTGCAGATTTCGAATGATGTCTGCTTTATTGCTTGGCATGATTTGGGCAAAGACTTCGTCAATGCCAATAGTCTTTCCTACGCGGTTTGCAGCTGCTAAGTTATCACCAGAGAGCATCACCGTCCGAATATGCAATGCATGAAGTGCAGCGACTGCTGATTTCGCATTGGGCTTGAGCTCATCACCAAACGCAATCACAGCAATTGGCTTTGATGCTTGCTCATCCTGACCACTCATGCTCATCAAAACGGAAACAGTTTGACCTTGCTCAAAACAGCCCTGAGCCTTTTGCAAAACGATATCGTGTTGCAGACTTCCTTCAAGTGAGGCTACGCTTTGCAGGCGAAGCGTTTGAGCTACAAAAGGACCGGAGCTTGGCATGCCTTCAATCCCAATACCAGGTAAGCCCTTACTCGATGAAGTAGCAATCGGTGTGACACCTTTTTCCTTGGATGCATCTATCAGTGCTTTAGCCAAAGGATGTTCACTTCCCAACTGCAAGCCTGCGGCTGTAGCGAGAATGAGCTCAGTATCAGCAGATGATTGATCAAAAGGGAGTAGGGCTAGCATGCGTGGCTTGCCAATAGTGAGTGTCCCGGTCTTATCAAACGCGACGATATTGAGTTTGTGCGCCAGCTCCAATACTTGAGGATCCTTAATCAAAATGCCAAAGCGTGCGGCGATACCAGTGCCGGCCATGATCGCAGCTGGAGTAGCAAGTCCGAGTGCACAAGGACAGGCAATTACAAGAACAGCGACAGCCCGTAAGATAGCGATCGATACGGAGTCAAAGTAGAGCCAGTTCCCAATGCCAGTAATCAGCGCAAGAACAATCACGGTAGGTACAAAGATCGCACTCACCTGATCAACTAATTTTTGAATAGGTGCTTTTTGTGTTTGCGCTTCCTCTACTAAATTAATAATTTGTGAGAGCACGCTTTCAACACCAACTGTTTGAGCAGTTACTATCAGTACGCCTTCACCATTTAAGGCGCCACCAATGACTTTCGAGCCAACTAATTTCTTAACGGGCTCGCTTTCACCGGTAAGCAGGGATTCATCGACATGGCTAGACCCAGAAATAATTACGCCATCTACTGGGATGCGTTCACCGGGAAGTATCAATATCCGATCCCCTGGTAGCACTTGATCGAGGGGTAAGTCACGGCGTTGATCCTCGCCTACACCTGTATTGCCTTGGAGTTCAACATCTGCGTTTAACACTTTCGCATGCTCTGGCCAGAGTTTTTGCAGGGCGCGTATCGCTTCACTAGTTTGTTGCTTGGCACGTGACTCTAGCCATTTACCTAATAAGACCATGCAGATAATGACCGCAGATCCCTCAAAGTAGAGTTCATGCGTATGGTTTGAGGCGAGCAAGAGATAAAGGCTAAGTCCATAGGCAGCACTGGTGCCTAGTGCCACTAGTAAGTCCATATTGCCGGCACCAGCCATCAAGGATTTATAGCCCGCCACGTAGAAGCGCCACCCTAAAATGAACTGTACTGGTGTGGCCAAGGCAAGCTGCCACCAGCCAGATAAAGACCAGTGAATGCCAAAAGGCATGAAGAGCATGGGTAAGAAGAGTGGGGCGGATAGCAGGAAGCTCAGAATCACCCGACCTAAACCATCATCAGCCCAAAAGGACTTACTAGTCTTCTTGTCTAAATTGCCTCGTATAGAGCTTTCTTTGGCCTCATAACCTGTTTTTTTAACAAGTGTGATGATGTCTTCGAGGGTGGAGGAGCCACGTTTTACCCGAACCCTGGCCTGCTCAGTCGCTAAATTGACGGTAGCCGCCTCAACCCCAGGAATCTTGTCCAAAGCCTTCTCTACACGACTGACACAAGAGGCGCAGGTCATCCCACCTATATCGAGGGTATAAAACTCTGAATTACTCGTTTCTGTGGAGTGCATGTAGAAGATAATCTACCGTAAGGTGAAAAAAGGCCATCAACAACCGTATTTTGACAGTTTTTAAGGGATAACTATGTTTACGCTCAAGGTTTCAGGTATGACATGCGGCGGCTGTATTAATGCTGTAACTCGAGCTGTGCAAGCTCAAGACCCTCAGGCTCAGGTTCAAGCAGACTTGGCGACACAGATAGTGACGCTTGAAACAACCCTCACCCCCGAGCTAGCTGCTGAGCTCATAACAGATGCCGGATTTCCAGTTTCACAATAGAGATTAGTCCGGCTTTAGCAATTTTTTGCATGTGCGGTTAATCTACCCACTATTCCATTATTTGTAATACATCTCAATAAACCCTATTGAGATCCCCTTGTGGGAATGTTTATCTTAGGAGAAGTCGGTGGCGCTTACTGTAGAGGCTGTGCAAGCAGCATTAAAAGGTCTGGTTGACCCAAATACACAAATTGATTTTGTATCAGCAAAGAGTGTCAAAAATTTAAAAGTTGATGGTGGCGATATCAGTCTAGATATCGTTCTCGGATATCCAGCCAAAAGTCAGTTCGATTCGATCCGCAAATCTGTCATTACTGTTCTGCGTGAATTACCTGATGTCAAGAATGTCAGCGTTAATGTCAGTAGTCAAATCGTGGCCCATTCTGTTCAGCGTGGAGTCAAACTACTTCCTAATGTAAAAAATATTATTGCTGTAGCCAGTGGTAAAGGCGGAGTAGGTAAATCCACCACGGCAGTGAATCTAGCATTAGCCTTAGCTGCGGAAGGTGCGCAAGTTGGCATGTTGGATGCAGATATTTACGGCCCTAGTCAACCGATGATGCTGGGTATTACTGGCAGACCCACTTCTATTGAAGAAAATACGATGGAGCCAATGGAAGGTCACGGCCTGCAAGCGAGCTCGATTGGATTTTTAATCGATGATGATGCACCTATGGTGTGGCGCGGTCCAATGGTGACTTCAGCTCTTGAGCAATTGCTTCGTCAGACACGTTGGCGTGATCTTGATTACCTGATTGTGGATATGCCACCAGGTACGGGGGATATTCAGTTAACGCTTGCTCAGAAGGTGCCTGTTACTGGCGCAGTTATTGTGACTACTCCTCAAGACATTGCATTACTAGATGCCCGTAAGGGCTTAAAGATGTTTGAGAAAGTGGGTGTTCCTATTGTGGGCATCATCGAAAACATGAGTACTTATGTTTGCCCAAGTTGTGGTCATGAAGAGCATGTGTTCGGTACCGGTGGCGGCCAAAAGATGTGTAAAGAATACGGCGTTGATTTCTTGGGTGACTTACCGCTCAATTTATCGATTCGTGAGCAGGCTGATGCAGGTCGCCCAACCGTAGTGGCTGATCCGGATGGTGCTATTAGTGCAATTTATAAAACGATTGCTAGACGAGTTGCCATTAAAGTAGCGGCTCTTTCAAAAGATATGAGCAGTAAATTTCCTAACATCGTGGTTCAAAACACCTGAGGCCTTATGCGTTTTGCAGTTCTCATGCGTAAGCAGTTCGTTGATAACCCCTGGATTTCCTATCGTTGGGAGCCTCGGGAGGTGTTGCCAGATTTTGGGCAATTTAATAATGCAACTGCTGATGAGGGAAAAATTGTTGGGCAGTTCTTAGGGCGCGATGATCAAGGCGAGTCTTGGTTATTTACTGGGTATGAGCTCGATCTTTATCAGGATGAGGCTGAAGGTTACTACCTCAACTTATCAGCTCCTCAGCCTTGCTGGTTTGTGATGTGGCGTTTAGAGGAAGATATTGAGCGTTACATCGATGCTCAGTCTATCGAGTTAGCCAAATCGGAGGCAACCATTGCCGTCCCGCACCGTATTAGTGTGAGCTATAACGAAGCAGGTCGCCTATTGGATGGTGGCGAATCAGTCGATAACATTCCCTTGTCTACGGAACATGCCTCTTGGTTGCAAGAATATGTGAACGAGCATTACCGTCCTGAGCCTAAAAAGCGCCATCGCCCCGAATCATTTAAAGGCGCTAACCGCGGGGTGGAGGATTAATGGCTGGGGGATTTCTCAATCGCTGGTCGCGCCTCAAGTCTGGGGAGGAAGTT
>NZ_NCJB01000186.1:0-5217 GCF_002282275.1 Polynucleobacter sp. 39-46-10
TCGCCATCAGCTTCAGTCAATGCTTTTTTGCACTCCATCATCGGAGCATCAGTCTTGGCGCGTAACTCGCCAACCATTGCAGCGGTAATAGCGGCCATTATTCAGCTTTCCCTTCTTCAACAAACTCTTCTTCGCCTTCTTTAACGGCAGTCAAGATTTCTTGAACAGAGTTTGATTTACCTTCGAGGATTGCATCGGCAATGCCACGAGCGTAGAGAAGAACAGCTTTGCTAGAGTCATCATTACCAGGGATGATGTAATCAACACCTTCTGGTGAGTGGTTGGTATCCACTACAGCGATAACAGGAATACCAAGCTTGTTAGCTTCGGTGATAGCAATCTTGTGATAGCCAACGTCCACTACAAAAATCGCATCAGGAACGCCGTTCAAATCTTGAATACCGCCAAGCGCTTTTTGCAACTTGTCGAGATCGCGATCATTAGTCAAAGCTTCTTTCTTAGAAAGCTTTTCCCAATCGCCGGCTTCTTTAGCAACTGCCATATCCTTCAAACGCTTGAGGGAACCTTTAACAGTTTTAAAGTTGGTGAGCGTACCACCCAACCAACGGCTGTCGATGTAAGGCATACCAGCACGAGCAGCTTCTTCAGCAATGATCTCGCGTGATTGACGCTTAGTGCCAACAAATAAGATAGTTCCACGGTTAGCAGCAACTTGTTTTGCAAATTTCAGGGCGTCCTGAAACATTGGCAATGTTTTTTCTAAGTTGATGATGTGAATTTTGTTGCGATGGCCGAAAATATAAGGGGCCATTCTTGGGGACCAGAAACGGGTTTGGTGACCAAAATGGCAACCGGCTTCCAGCATTTGACGCATAGTTACTGACATAACTTCTCCTAAGGGTTAGTTTCTAAGATTGAGTCCTAGCTGCGCTAAAAAGCGCCACCCTGGAAGGCTCAACCCGCGATTTCAGATCAAAATTGACCTGAGAACGAAATTATAGCTTAAATATCAATCACCTAGACTCCTCACCCCTCACCCAAGCAATCTAAATCCCCTAGAAAATGCCTCCAAATGGGCTATTTGCACAATTTTTGAGCACTACAGATCTACCAAAAACTGCCAAGTCGTTGATAATCAAGGCATGAATAGTGTATTTACCGCCGAAAAAGACATCCAAGGGATGCGCGAAGCTGGCCGCTTAGCCAGTGAAGTTCTGGACCACGTTGCTCCTCACGTCAAAGCTGGCGTCAGCACGGCTGAGTTGGACCGCATCTGCCATGAATACATGCGTGATGTCCAAAAGACCATTCCCGCTCCACTGAACTACCAGCCGCCAGGCTACCCACCCTTTCCAGCATCCATCTGCACTTCCGTTAATGATGTGATTTGCCATGGCATTCCTGGCGAAAAGATTCTCAAAACCGGCGATGTCGTGAACCTCGATATCACCGTGATTACTCCTGATGGCTACTACGGCGATACCAGTCGCATGTTTATGGTCGGTGAAGTCTCGGTATTAGCAAAGCGCCTGACTCAAATTACCTTTGAATGCATGTGGCTTGGTATCGCACAAGTCAAACCTGGTGCATCACTGGGCGATATTGGCCACGTCATTCAGACCCATGCTGAAAAAGCCGGTTACTCAGTTGTTCGCGAATACTGCGGTCATGGCATTGGCAAAGTGTTTCATCAAGATCCACAGATTCTTCACTATGGCCGTCCTGGTACCGGTGAGAAATTAAAAGAAGGTATGACCTTCACCATTGAGCCAATGATTAACGCTGGCAAACGCGATATTCGGACAATGCCCGATCAGTGGACTGTGAAAACTAAAGACCGCAGTCTCTCGGCCCAATGGGAGCACACGCTCTTGGTAACGGCCACTGGAGTTGAAGTGCTCACTTGGTCAGAGGGAAGTAATCCGATTCCCGATTGCGTTAAGGGACTATCCTTTAGGCCAAGTCTAGCGAGCGCATAAATTCATGAGTAAGCCCCAGGCAGCCAGCAATATTACTAATGCAGCTAGCCTGCGTGCAGCTCGCGAAATTGCATGCGACGAGTTTAGAAAAACACAGTCAGTAGGTAGGTTAACTAAACAACTTACTAAGATGAGCGATCAAGTACTCGCTAATCTCTGGAATGACTGCGGCTTAAACAATGAAGCTAGCTTAATTGCCGTTGGCGGATATGGAAGAAATGCTTTATTTCCCTATTCTGATATCGATATTCTTATCCTGCTCCCAGCCGAAGAAAAACAAGCCCTCGCTTTATCAAAACAAGTTGAGCAATTTATTGCCAGCTGCTGGGATATGGGGTTGGAGATTGGCTCTTCAGTGCGAAACACTGCAGAATGTATGTCTGAATCTGAGCAAGATGTTACTGTACGTACATCACTCCTAGAGGCGCGATTCCTGTGTGGTAATAAACAACTATTTAAAGACTTTGAAAAAGCCTTTGAAGTCGCCATGGATCCAAAGGCATTCTTTCAGGCCAAGCTCGCAGAGCAAATTCAACGTCACTATAAATACCAAGATACACCCTACTCTCTCGAGCCTAATTGCAAAGAGAGTCCTGGTGGGCTACGTGACTTACAAGTGATCTCTTGGGTCAGTAAAGCAGCGCATCTAGGTAATACATTTAAAGATCTCAGTGTCGCGGGCTTAGTAACGCAACGTGAATTAACCGAGCTTAATCGTAACCAGCGTTTTTTAGAGACACTACGCGCCAATCTGCATTTACTTGCTAAGCGTAGACAAGATGTTTTGGCTTTTGACTTACAGGCGCCACTTGCTGCAGCCATGGGTATCCAAGAGGAATCTTCTAGACTTGCCAGTGAAGCGATCATGCGTCGCTACTATTGGGCAGCCAAAGCAGTCAATCAATTAAATGATGTGCTTCTGCAAAATATTGAAGCACTCCTCTTTCCTCAAGAATCCAAAACGACCCATGCCATTGCTGGTGAAGGTAATGAGTGCTTTTTTGAGCGTCAAGGTGTACTAGACATCACCGACCCTCAGCTATTTCAGAAGCATCCAGAACAAATTCTGCGTACCTTCTTAGTATTTGCGCAAACGGCTAACGTGAAGAGCTTATCTGCAACCATCTTTAGAGCGCTGTACAACGCGCGCCAAAAGATGGATAGCAAATGGCGTGAAGATCCGGTGAATCGCGCTCTCTTTATCGAGATCCTAAAAGAGCCCGAAGGAGTTAGTCGCGCGTTCCAGCTCATGAACCGTACCAGCGTACTCGGCCGCTACTTACCCGCCTTCAGAAAAATCGTTGGTCAGATGCAGCATGACTTATTTCATGTCTATACAGTTGATCAACATATCTTGATGGTGCTGCGTAATGTGCGCCGTTTTATGGTGGTCGAGCATACGCATGAGTTTCCTTTCTGCAGTAGCCTGATTGCCCATTTTGAGAAGCCTTGGCTATTAGTCATTGCCGCCCTCTTTCATGACATTGCTAAAGGACGTGGCGGCGATCACTCTGAGCTTGGTAAAGCAGACATGCGCAAGTTTGCAAAAGACCACGGTTTAGACAAAGCAGATACTGAGCTCTTAGTTTGGTTGGTTGCCGAGCACTTGAACATGAGTCAAGTTGCTCAGAAACAAGATATTACCGATCCAGAAGTGGTGCAAGCGTTCGCCAAAAAGATGGGTGATGAGCGTCATCTGACCGCACTGTATCTATTAACGGTTGCCGATGTTCGTGGAACCAGCCCTAAAGTGTGGAATGCCTGGAAAGGCAAGCTATTGGAGGACCTCTATCGCGTTACCTTGCGTGTATTGGGTGGCGCAAAACCTGATGCCTCTTCCGAGCTCGCACAGCATCAAGAAGAATCCCGTGCCAAGCTGCGTCTCTATGCAATTGAGGACTCTGTTTACGAAAATCTCTGGAAGCAATTAGATGTTGCTTTCTTCTTGCGCCAAGATGCTGGTGATATTGCCTGGCTTACACGTCATCTCTATAACAAGGTTGATAGCGAAATTCCTGTCGTGCGGGCTCGCCTCTCTTCTGTGGACGAAGGCCTGCAGATTGCTGTCTACGTGAAGGACCAAGAAGACCTTTTCGCCAGAATTTGCGCTTACTTTGAACGTCACGGTTTCTCGATTTGGGATGCCCGTATTCATACGACAAAGCATGGCTATGCACTGGATACATTCCAAATCTCAGGCAGTAACTTGGTAGATGAGGGTGGAAGTTACCGTGACCTTATTCAGCTAGTGGAATATGAACTGACAGCAGCACTGCAAAATAATGATCCCTTGCCTTCACCAAGCATGGGAAGACTTTCAAGACAGTCTCGTACCTTCCCGATTCAGCCACGCGTGCACATGATTCCGGATGAGCGAGGTCATTACTACGCGCTCTCACTATCGGCAAGTGATCGCACGGGCCTACTCTATGCCATCTCCAGAGTCTTGGCCAAGCACCAGGTTTCATTACATACCGCACGCATCAACACCTTAGGCGAGCGAGTGGAAGACGTGTTTCTATTGGATGCGGCGAACTTGAGTAAGAATCCAAAGCTGCAGATCTTGTTGGAGACAGATTTACTAGAGGCTTTAGGAGCTTAAGTCTGATCTTGTAGTTTTTGCAATGCCCGCTGAATACGTGGGCTGCTAATTTGATCAAAAGTCAAAAGGTACCCATGCCTTTTCAATCTTTTCATGAGACGCTTCCTGCTTAAGCGCTCTCAGCACAAATAAGAGGTCGATGTGCAAATGCACACCCTCAGATTTCTTTGGATTTGCGGGAATTTCGTGCAGATCAATATCAATTAGATTTGATTGGCCGTCAATAGACTCGCAAAGAATTCCGGTCTCCTCGTAAACCTCTCTTATTGCGGCATGAATAGGAGACTCACCATCATCAATGTGACCACCAGGTTGGAACCATTGCTTAATAAACGGGTGGAAGATGAGTAAAACCTTGTCATCTTGAATCACCAACCCACTTGCTGTGATATGACCCTGCTTTGTGGAGCGTGAGTATGGATCTTTTGATGAAAGAACCCGATCACAGACGCTCGTGAATGGCGAGTGGATTGCCGTCAAAGATATCTGATCAACGATGTTCATGATTAAATCTCAAAATTCTATTGAAAGATACGGCTGGCATCAAACTGTCTCGACAAAGGTAATGGCTGCTATCGACCTTGGATTCAACTGGTCAACGCAACAGATTGGGCAAAACGTTCTGCCGGTGTTTGATAGTTTAGTGTTTTTCTAGGGCGTTCATTTAGTTTCCTT
>NZ_NCJB01000187.1:0-4557 GCF_002282275.1 Polynucleobacter sp. 39-46-10
TCAGCTCTCAATTTAGATGCAAAAGGCCGCATGTCTGTGCCGGCAAAGCATCGTGACGCCTTGTTAGTTCAAGGTGAGGGTCGTATCACGCTCACAAAACACCCGGATGGATGTCTATTGTTATTCCCCCGTCCCGAGTGGGAAACTTTCCGTTCACGTGTCGCGCAATTACCCATGGATGCCCATTGGTGGCGTCGAATCTTCCTTGGCAATGCTGCAGAAGTTGATTTGGACAGTGCTGGAAGAATTCTGGTGAGCCCAGAGCTGCGATCAGCTGCTGGTATTGAAAAGGAAGTGATGCTACTCGGCATGGGTAGTCATCTAGAGTTGTGGGACGCCGCTACTTACGCTACAAAAGAACAGGCTGCCATTGCACAAGGTATGCCTGAAGCCCTGAAGCAATTTAATTTTTGATGACAGGGTGCCATGAACATAACTCATCGCCCAGTATTACTGGCCGAGGCGGTGACGGCGCTGATCAGTGGTCCACGCATCAACTCTCCCGAGGCTTCACAAAACCTGCTCCTGATCGATGGAACATTTGGGCGCGGTGGTCACACGCAAGCGCTACTCTCGCAATTACCTCAAGGCGCGCGAATGATTTCTTTCGACAAAGATTTAGATGCGATCGCGGTCGCGGAAAAAATCAACGACTCTCGCTTGAGAATTGTGCACGACAGTTTTGCGCAGATGGATCAATACGCGGAGTCAGAATCTGTCGACGGTATTTTGTTAGACCTGGGTATCAGCTCTCCACAGGTGGACGAAGCGCATCGCGGCTTTTCCTTTCGCAAGGATGGTCCACTCGATATGCGCATGAATACGGATCAAGGTTTGACGGCAGCGGAATGGTTGGAGCAAGCATCACAAGAGGACATCACGCGCGTGATTAAGACTTATGGTGAGGAACGTTTTGCATTTCAGATCGCTAAAGCTATTGTGGCAAAGCGAGAAGAAGGCTTGCCCCCAAAAACAACCTTGCAATTAGCAAGCTTAGTAGCCAGCGTAGTTCGTACAAGAGAAGTAGGTCAAGATCCAGCTACTCGCACTTTTCAAGCGCTCCGTATTTTTATTAATCGTGAATTAGAAGATCTAGAGCTTGGATTAAAAGCGGCGTTAAGTTTGTTGAAGCCTGGCGCACGTTTGGCAGTGATTAGTTTTCATTCGCTCGAAGATCGTATCGTGAAGCAATTTCTGCAGTCTCATGCAAAGATTGAAGTGCCTCGCGGTTTACCTGTCCGCGATCGAGATTTGCCACAAAGCGCCTTAGAGATCATTGGGCGCGTTAAACCTAGTGATGAGGAGATTCGAGAGAACCCTCGTGCTCGTTCGGCCATCATGCGTGTTGCTGAAAAGCGCATAGGAGCATTCGCTTGAATCGCGCCACGCTAACATTGCTCGTTTTATTGTTAGTCTGCGCCCTATCGCTGGTCGCAGCCCAGCAGCGTGCGCGTAAATTATTTATCGCTTTAGACCGTGCGCAAATTGAAGAGCGTAAGCTAAATCAAGACTGGCTACGTCTAGAGTACGAGCAGCGGAATTTATCGAAGTCTGCGCGGATACGAGATGTTGCTCGCAATCAGTTGCGAATGGTTCCTATATCTCCTGAGCGTACTTTGTATCTGAAGGAGACTAGATGAGGACGGTAGGCTTCTCTACTACGCCGAATTTAGTGTTGCGTCTGCCTATGTGGCGGTCGCGCCTCATGCTGTTCATACTTTTTTTTGTGTTCATGCTGCTGCTGGTTCGTGCGTTCTGGATTCAGGGCCCAGGGAATGCATTCTATGAAGCGAAGGGTGTGCGCGGTACACAACGTGAGTTGGAGCTACCTGCTTCCCGCGGAAAAATATTGGATCGCAATGGTCAAGTGATTGCTACGAGCTTAGAGGCAAAATCAGTGATCGCCTATAACGACACTGTACCGGATGACTTGGCTGCAGATAAAGTGCAAAAGTTAGCAAGACTATTGCAGATCAGCGAATCAGATTTACGTAAAAAGTTAAAAGAAGATCGTAAGCAAATTTTCTTAAAGCGCCAAGTAGATCCAGAAGTGGCGCAAAAAATAAGGCAATTAGAAATCCCAGGCATTGGCTTAAATAATGAGTACCGTCGCTTTTATCCAGAGGGTGAGGCGATGGCGCACGTAGTTGGCTTTACTAATGTGGAAGATCGTGGCCAAGAGGGTATGGAACTCTCGAGAGAAAAAGACTTGGCTGGACATGCAGGCGCACGTCGAGTAGTTGTAGATCGTCTCGGTCGTGTTGTCGAAGAGGTTACGATTTTGCAGTTACCTCAAAACGGTAAGGATTTGCAACTCTCGATTGATAGCAAGATTCAGTTTTTGGCTTATAACGCTGTCAAGAGTGCGGTCGAGCAGCATCGTGCAAGTGCTGGAGGTGCAGTAGTGTTAGATACCCAAACTGGGGAGATCTTGGCATTAGCGAATTATCCAAGCTATAACCCCAATGATCGCAAGAGATTAACTGGTGAGCAACTGCGCAATCGTGTATTAACTGACACATTTGAGCCTGGTTCAACAATTAAGCCATTGACTGTGGCAATTGCTTTGGAAAAAGGCGCCATTTCTCCGAATACCAATATGGTGATTGGTGCAAAATATTTGGTTGGTCCCAAGCCGATTACGGATACCCATCCTTATGGAAATTTGACGGTATCTCAAATCATTCAAAAATCAAGCAATATTGGTACGGCTAAAATTGCGATGAATGATTTAACTGCTGAAGAGATGTGGAATTTTTATACATCTGTTGGTTTGGGTCAGGCTCCAAAAATTGGCTTTCCGGGTGCAGTGGCCGGTACGGTACACCCCTATAAAAAATGGATGCCTACCGATCAGGCGCGAATTGCATTTGGTTATGGTATTTCAGGTTCACTCTTTCAGGTGGCTCGCGCCTACACCATCTTTGCTCGTGACGGCGAATTAGTCCCGCTCACGATTGAGCGCAGCCCAGGGTTCAAATCTGGTACTCATATTATTTCCGCTAAGACAGCGCTCGAGATGCGCAGCATGCTGGAGTCAGTTACAGAGCCTGGGGGCACTGCCATTAAAGCCCAGGCTGAAGGTTATCGGGTTGGTGGAAAAACAGGTACAGCTCATAAATTAGTGGGTAAGGGCTACGGTAATAAATACCGCGCTTACTTTGCTGGTCTGGCACCAATTAGTGCGCCACGCATTGTGGTTGCCGTGATGATTGATGAGCCAACTGGTGGTAGTCACTATGGCGGTGATGTTGCCGCACCAGTATTTTCTACTATTGTGAGTGAGACTTTGCGCACGCTCAATGTAGCTCCTGATAGCAATATGAATCAGGCAATACTGCTGGATAAAAATAATCTAGATACTCAAAGTGCTGCAGTCAAAACAAATGCAACGGTTTTAAAGAGATGATGACAATGGTTAATATTGAACCCCATCTCTTGATCTCGCATTTACGCGATCTCACATCTATGCATGCGAAAGTTACTGCAGATAGTCGTCAAGTTGAATCTGGCGATATCTTTTTTGCATACCCAGTTGGTCATGGGAATGCCTTGCGGGATGGTCGTGATTACATTGCTGCTGCCTTGGCCAATGGCGCTGCGGCAGTTGTATTTGACCCCGTAGATGGTGTTGCTAATGAATACCTAGATCGCTCAGAATGTTTTGCTATTGATAATTTATCCAGCTTGGCTGGAGAGCTGTGTGCACAGTGGTACGGTTACCCCAGTAAGCAGCTGAATGTTATCGGCGTTACCGGCACCAATGGAAAAACTAGTGTTACCCAGTGGGTCGCACAAGCTTTGGATGAGTCAAGTCATCGAACAGCAGTATTAGGTACCTTAGGCACCGGATTTCCGGGAGCATTGGTTCAGACTGGTTACACCACGCCTGATGCTCCGAGATTACAAACAGAATTAAAAGAATTACTTGATGCAGGTGCGCAGCAGGTGGCGATAGAGATTTCTTCTCATGCACTCGATCAGGATCGGGTTGCTGGTTTGGATGTACGTACTGCCGTATTTACTAATTTGACTCAAGATCACTTGGATTATCACGGCACGATGGGCGAGTACGCTGAGGCCAAGGCAAAGCTGTTCCAACTGCCCCAGCTTGAAAATGCCATTATTAATTTTGATGATCCTTTTGGTCGCGAATTAGCAATCAAGCTTCTCGCTGCAGATGGACCAAGGGTGTGGGGTTATGCATTGAGCAGTAATGCATTTTCTGGATTTGAAAAATTTGGCGATCGTCTGAAACGGAACTACGCAAAAAATACGGTATTTGCAACTACGGGTTATGAATCTGAATTTAGCTGTGATACGTCCAGCTCGAACACTGTTCAGCTTGCAGTATTGGGTGAATTCAATCTCAGTAACTGTCTTGCGGTTTGGACAGTTCTATTGGCTCAAGGCTTGAATCCAACTGAGGCCTCAAAGCGTATGTGCAAATTAAGTTCTGTTCCAGGTCGAATGGAATTGATTCGTGTGCACAAAACTCAAAGAACTGAGGGCCCCTTGGTGGTTGTGGACTATGCACATACACCAGATGCTCTCACT
>NZ_NCJB01000188.1:0-4549 GCF_002282275.1 Polynucleobacter sp. 39-46-10
TGACATCTACCACGCGATCGTAGAAAGAGGATGGCTTCATACGCCCACCTTCCTCAAATTCAACGAAGGCTTTGGCAACTGAAGATTGATTGGGAATGGTGATCATCCTCATCCATCGTCCCAAGATGCGCATTTGGTTAACCGCATTAAAGGATTGTGATCCCCCGCATACCTGCATCACAGCCAATGTTTTACCTTGGGTTGGTCTAACAGCACCTTCAGATAACGGAATCCAATCAATCTGTGTTTTTAATAACCCGGTCATGGCGCCGTGACGCTCTGGAGAAGTCCAAACCATCCCCTCTGCCCATAAAGCCAATTGACGCAACTCTTGCACCTTTGAGTGGGTATCCGGCACGCTATCTACTAAAGGCAATCCAGTAGGGTCAAAGATTTTGACCTCACCACCCATTGCAGTTAATAATCTAGCCGCCTCAAAAGTAAGGAGCCTGCTATAGGATCTCTCGCGTAATGAGCCGTAGAGCATTAAGAATCGAGGTGCATGATCGCTAGCATTTGCACTCAATTTTTCAAATGCAGGAATCTGGAAAAGATCATCTACTAAAGCTGGAAATTGCCGTGGGGACTCAAACACTTAAGCTGCATCCTTTTTGAAAAAACTTTCTTTAAACCACAAAGCTACAGTCACAAGGCCAATCATGATGGGCACCTCTACCAGAGGACCTATGACTGCTGCAAAGGCAGCTCCAGAATTAATTCCGAACACTGCAATCGCTACCGCAATAGCCAACTCAAAGTTATTGCTTGAAGCTGTAAACGAGAGCGTACAGCAACGTTTGTAATCAATTCCCATTTTCCCAGTCACAAAGAAAGTTAGCAGGAACATGATGAGAAAGAAAACCAGCAATGGAACAGCGATGGTCACAACATCCATTGGAAGCGTTAAGATCACGCCTCCTTTGAGGCTAAACATCACGATGATGGTGAAGAGCAATGCAATTAAGGTGATCTTGCCAATGCGAGGCACAAAGTGCTCATGATAATGTTCTTTAGTCATGAACTTGAGCATCACTACTCTGGTCAATATTCCGGCAATACAAGGAATGCCCAAGTAGATAAATACACTTTCAGCAATCTGCCCCATGCCTACGCCGACATTCGAGCCAGCAAGGCCAAAGTAAGGTGGCAGCACTGTGAGAAAGAAATATGCGTAGACACTGAAAAACAGCACCTGAAAGATCGCATTAAATGCCACCAAGCCAGCGGCGTACTCAGTAGAGCCCTTAGCCAGATCATTCCAAATAATGACCATCGCAACACAAGGTGCAATACCAATCAAAATCAGGCCAGCCATATATTCAGGTTGGTCAGGAACAAAAGTAATAGCCAAAAAAAACATTAAAGTAGGCGCAATAATCCAATTCATCAAAATAGAGATGCCGAAGATGCGCTTATCTTTAAATACGTCAGGTAGGTCTTCGTAACGAACCTTAGCAAACGGTGGATACATCATCAATATCAGTCCAATAGCAATTGGAAGATTGCTTGTACCGACCTGAAAAGAATTAATAAATCCCTCGATGCCTGGAATGAAATGGCCCAAGGCAATGCCGACTGCCATCGCTACAAAAATCCAGACTGTTAAATAACGATCCAAAAAGGAGAGTTTTTTAGTGATAGAGCTCATGCTTTGGTATGAATTTCTTTAAGACTCATGGAGTCGAGTTTCTCTAGTGGCATTGCGGCCAAAATATCTAAGCGTCTTTTAAGGCCATTCTTCACCTCATTAAAAGCCGCTCTTTTCTCTAAATCAGTACCCTGCACTTGCGATGGGTCAGGGAAGCCCCAATGCGCAGTAGCAGGTTTACCAGGCCAAAACGGGCAAACCTCCCCAGCAGCGTTATCACAAACGGTCACAATAAAATCCATCTTAGGCGCATCTTCTAGGCCAAACTCATCCCAACTCTTCGATCTCAAAAGAGCGCGGTCCATACCCAACTCCTCTGCAATATCAGCAGCAATTGGATTTACGCTTGTACCCGGTGTTGAGCCTGCCGAATAACCCACAAACTTACCGCTAGGATGGGTGGACGCTAATGCCTCACCCAGTACGGAACGAGCTGAGTTATGGGTGCATAAGAAAAGAATGTTGTATTGCTTCATGACGCCTTTACTTTCTTGGTAGATTTAGTGGTTTTGCATGATTTACCGCCACAACAGTTAGCCAATAAAAACTCGCTGAGTTCTTCAACCATGCCAGGGTTTGGTCTATAGATGAGATTGCGGCTTTGGCGCTCAACAGTAATGAGATTGGCCTGATACAGCTCTTTTAGGTGAAAGCTGAGGGTCGCGTTCGGAATACCCAACATCTCATGGATTTGAGAAGGCATTAAGCCTGTATCACCCTTTTGCACAATCAGGCGATACACGTTTAAACGTGACTCTTGTCCTAAGGCAATAAATGCCTGAATAGCTTCTGTATTTTTCATAATTCGATAATAATAGAATAATGTTGCAATTTTATGACATACATCAAATTGACGAGGCATTCCCTACTCCAAAATACCCAAAAGGAATCCCATGAATCTCACAACGCCCCTGTCAGCCTCAAAAGAATGGCCCAAGCTTTTTTTGGCGACCGCCATCATTATTTGGTATGGGCTGTATAAATCGCTCATACCCGCTTCTGAGTGGATAGTCTCATTGCTCCCAATTGAGCGTCAAAGCCCACTGGGCGATGCGTTGCAATTCTTTTTATATGACACGCCCAAGGTATTGCTACTGCTTACTGGTGTTGTCTTTGTCATGGGCATGATTAATTCCTATTTCACTCCTGAGCGCACTAGGGTTCTTCTTGCCGGTAAATCAGAGGGTGTCGGCAACATCATGGCAGCTAGCCTGGGGATTGTTACTCCATTTTGCTCTTGCTCTGCTGTGCCTCTCTTTATTGGTTTTGTACAAGCAGGAGTGCCACTAGGCATTACCTTCTCATTCCTCATTTCCGCACCCATGGTCAATGAAGTGGCCTTGACTTTGCTCTTTACCTTATTTGGCTGGAAGATTGCTAGCCTATATTTGGTGCTTGGTCTATCGGTAGCCATCATTGCTGGCTGGGTAATTGGCAAACTCAAGCTAGAAGCCTACCTAGAAGATTGGGTTATCAATATGCCTAAGACAGTAGCTACCGTAGATGCTGACAGCCTTACCTTAAGCGATCGCATTGACTCTGGGAAAGCAGCCATTAAAGAGATTGTGGTCAAAGTCTGGCCATACATCATCGTGGGTATTGGTGTTGGTGCCGGAATTCACGGCTATGTCCCGGAAGACTTCATGGCAAGCCTCATGGGCAAAGAAGCATGGTGGTCTGTGCCTGTTGCCATTCTTATTGGGGTGCCTATGTATACCAATGCTGCCGGGATTATCCCCATTGTGGAGGCGCTACTTGCTAAAGGCGCAGCCCTTGGTACGGTATTAGCCTTCATGATGAGCGTAATCGCTCTATCTTTGCCCGAAATGATTATTTTGCGCAAGGTTTTGAAGATTCGCCTCATCATCATCTTTGCCAGCATCGTAGCAACGGGCATTCTGATTGTTGGTTATATTTTTAACGCAGTTCTATAAAAGGAATCATCATGGATATTAAAGTGCTCGGTACGGGTTGCAGCAATTGCAAAGCCACAGTCAAGCTATTGGAAGAAATTGCCAAAGAAAAAGGTGTTGCTATCACCATGGAAAAGGTGGAAGACATCAAGGACATCATGACCTACAACATCATGTCTACCCCTGGTGTAGTTGTTGATGGCAAGGTAGTTCACGCAGGCGGCATTCCGAGTCGTGACAAAGTTGAGCAGTGGTTTGCATAAGCACGATTCACATCTAGATAAGCCAAGGTACAACACCATATTTGCTGTTGGCATTGGCTTAAATTTTGCCTATGTAGTTGTGGAAGCGTTTTATGGCTGGAAGATTAACTCGCTAGCCTTAATTGCAGATGCTAGTCACAATCTAAGCGATGTCGCTGGACTATTGCTCGCTTGGGCAGCAACATTTGTAGCAAGTCTTCGCCCGAATATGCGCCATACCTTTGGGTGGCAAAAAGCCTCCATCATGGCGGCGTTCATTAATGCAGTCTTACTCCTAGTAGCGATGGGCTCCTTAATTCTAGAGTCCATCCAAAGACTGCATTCCCCAGAGCCAATGCAAGGATTGGTGGTTATCACTGTAGCCGGAATAGGCATTGCGATTAACACCTTTACGGCCCTTCTCTTCCTCAAAAATCAAGAGAATGACTTGAACCTGAAGGCTGCATTCTTGCATATGATGGCAGATGCATTAATGTCCCTGGGGGTTGTCGTTGCTGGAGTTTTATATCTCTACTTTGAGTGGGATTGGCTCGACCCTGTACTAAGCCTGGCTATCTCTGCAATTATTATCGTGAGCGCACTTAATCTATTTAAGAAGACGCTACACATGATGTTTAATGGTGTGCCAGATTCAATTGAGCTTCCTAAGGTTTATGCTTACCTGAAGTCCATGGAAGGCGTGACAAAAGTCCATGACCTGCACATCTGGGCAATGAGCACCTCTG
>NZ_NCJB01000189.1:0-4538 GCF_002282275.1 Polynucleobacter sp. 39-46-10
AATCTCTAATGAGATTACCGCAGGCCTAATTGCTCCAGTTAGTGAAAGCCAGCAAATACGCTCTGAAAACTCAGGCGTGCAAGGCAACGTGTCAGGTGAATACAACGCGGCAAAAGCAAATGCTGATCTCAATACATTAAAAACCGCCGAGTCAATGGCGCGTTTATTGGGTAAAACAACCTCATCAAATCGCCTGCGCATGAATGAAGGCGTTGATTTGATGAATGCGGGTCAAAACATTGACCAATTAAACAATTTCTCAAGAGGACAAAAGTCCGCTGACAGTATCGCTATTCAACAGGCTGGGCAAATTGACCCAACCAAAGTCTTTATTGGCAACATTTTGCAAGCGGCTGGATCTGCTGGAATGATGTATGGCAGCGGAGCAGGCGGGCAAGTCACAGACAAAGCAACTTCTCTGGCCAATAGTTCTGCCGACCCAATCGGTTCACTCAATAACTCAATGAATTGGACTGGCGGGGGCGATCAATCCTGGATTCAGTCCTTTAAATCCGCAAAACTTTTTTAAAGAGAATATCTATGGCAACTTATGACATTGGCGGCGGAGCCGCAGCAGGCGCCCAAAGCGCGGCACAAGGTATCGGCAGCGGCATTAAAGCCCTTGCCATGGCGCCAATGGTCGCGCAACAAGCCGAGCAAAATACCGCCCTGACTTTAGCCAAGATCTTTGCGAATCAACAGTCTGGCAATAAACATGGCGAAGAAGCCCGTGGATTGCGCATGACTAATGATTATCGTGGTGGCGTAGATGAGCAGATCGCAGCAAACCCAAATATGCCGCAATATGAGCAAAAGCTTTTACAGGCTTTGAAATATGTTGGTGCTGGCAATATTGCCGACTTTAGCCGTGGCGGTCAAATGCAGCAAAAGATTGCCGATATTCAGGCCATTAAAACCAATCCAGCCCTGGCGACACCAGCAGCACAAGCCTACTTTGCTACTAGCGGCAGTGCTCCTTTTGATGATGTAGGCAATACAGGCTCATCGATTAACCGCGTTACGGGTGGTCAAGCAGTAGTAAACCCGACCCTAGAAAAGATTTACGAAAACAAAGGCGCTGGCAAAGGCACTAATTCCGCTAAAGGTGATCCTGCTGATAAAGGCCGTCGTACTGATATTGCCGAAAATAACCAGATCCGTCTGCAATACAACACGGAATATCCACTGAGCTTTGGTCAGCGTCCTAAAGATGCACCCAATTTTCAGACGTATTTAGAGGCTGCAAAATCCAAGCGTAACCCGAACAAAAATCCAGCGACAGCCACTACTGGTCAGACAATAAATCCTAGCAAGCCATTTAGCCCTACCCCTGAAATGATAAATGTGCAGGCTGAGTATCAAGCTGGAAAAATTACCAAAGATCAAGCCAAACAAAAACTTAAAGAATTAGGAATGCCTGACTAATGAAGATAGACGACTTCCTCGACTCGCCACAATCTAACAATCAGCGAGCCGAGGCGGGTCGGATAGATAATTTTTTAGGTGAGCCAGCACCAAAACCCTCAGCATTCAAAGAAAACTCTCAAGACGCTGCTGCTGCACTTCTAAAAATATTTCCTACTGCTGCTAAAGGTGTAGCGGATATTGCTCAACTAGTTACTGGTGGCAAGTATGGCGGTGAATTCTCTGGTCTGATGCAAAAGGGCATGGATACCATAGATAAAGGTATCGGATCTCAAAAACTCAACGATCAAAAAGCTGCCTTTAATGCCGTAATGAATGATCCCAACAAGGGATTAAAAGACCTGGCAATTGCAGCCATGGATAACCCTAGATCATCCATTGATGCTGGCGTCACTACATTAGGCTCAATGATTCTACCCGCTGGTGTTGCCAGGGGCGCGATTGCTTTAGCTCCAACGGCGGCAAAAATGGCAGCAGCAACAGGCGCAACTATAGGCACAAATGCCATTCAAAATGCTGCCGACACATTTACCAGTATTGATTCTCCAGAGTTAATAGACAAATACAAGGGCGCTGGCATATCTGGCTTGGCTTCTTTGTTAATTGCTCCCTTAACAGGCGGTGGAGCTGAAGGCGCTATTGCCCGCAAGATGGCAGGAGAAAAATCTGCCAATGGCGCAATCGCAGTAATTAATAAAATTCTTGGCGTTACTGCTAAAGAGGGCGGGCAAGAGGCTGGCGAGGAAATTGGTAATTACATTGGTGAAGCCGTAGGTAATAAAACCGAAATTAATTCAAATCAGCTTTTGAAACGTGGTGCTTACGGCGGTGCGTTGGGTGCAATGTTAGGTGGTGGAACTGGCGCCATAACGCAAATTGGTGGCAAACAATTACCAGAAACTATACAAGATGGCGCAAATGTCACTGTAAGTCCAGCGCCAGCAGAGTTTGACAATGCTCAGCCTATTCCAATTAATCCCATTCAAGGCGATCCATCTGTATCAGTGCAACCAGGAGTGGATCCTATAGCGGCCTTGAGCACGTTGATTGCCGACACTGCTACGCAGGCTAGCCCACTCGCTACTGCAAGCACACCTACAGTAGATCAATTCTTAGATCAGCCAGCAGCACCAACGCAAGCGCCGCAAGACATTCCTGCGGTAAGTCAACAAGACGCTTTTTTGGATGCTTCAGTCAATGCCGCTAAGCCAAGTGGGTTAGAGATTCCACAAATACCTGGCAATCAACCTATTAACAACGTAGTAAGCCAAGACGTGATCGATCTGCCACCCGCAGAACCGAATGCACCAACAACAATGCAGCAGGCACAAGCGGCTATTCCTGGTAGCGCGATTGATCCAATCAATCCGAGCACGATTCAAAAAGCCCAAGCCGCTATTCCTGAGCCAATCAATGAGCCTGCCTTTATCGATTTAGATAAGCACAGTCAATTGCAGGCGCCGAAGCCTGGCATGCGCATTGGCGATATTGTGTTTAAGAACGGATCCGTATTTAAAACCCGCAAAGCAGCTCAAGACGTTGCTAAAAAAGCAGGCAAAGGTTGGGTATCAGCTCCTTCTAATCAAGGATTTGTGGTGCGCTTTAGACCGCAGACCGATAAACAACTTGCCGCTACTGCCAAGCGCGTAGCCAAGCAGCGCGAAGTCACTGCAAAAGACAGTATGTTGCAGGCCATTTCTAAGTTAGGAGGCATTAACTCTGACGAATTGGTAAAAGACTGGGGCGTATCACTGGCAGATCTTGGTAATAAAGGATCTGGCGTCTTTAGAGTCGCCACCAAAGCGGGTGTATCTGCAGATCGCATGGCAAGCTCATTGAAAGAATTAGGCTTTATCTCTCAAGATGAGAGTGGTAAGCATGACCTTGCTGAAATGATGGATCTCTTCATGGAAGAGGCTAGGGGAGGCCGTAAAACCTACGCCAATGCAGAAGGCAGCGGCATTGAAGATCAGTATTCTCAGTACCAAAATGACGGGTATGATGAATGGATTGCTGCCAAGGATGCAAAAGAGGCAGAATTAAATAAACTTGGTGAGGAAGCTCAAACCTTAATTGGTGAATGGGTCGGATCAGATTACCAAAGAACGAAAGAAGAAGATGCAGAATTCGAGCGAGAAATTGCCCAATGGGAGCAATCAGGTGAATCCCAAGACCGAATCCCAGAATTCAACAATGACGCCATCGACGCCACCAACGACAACCCCCTCCGAAGGGGTGCTAGCCTGGCGCAAGATGATGGACGAATCGACTCTCAGCCCGCAGGAGAAGATCGAGGCGACCAAAGTGTTAATGAAACTGCGTCAAGCGCAGGAGAAAAACAAAGCCCTGTTCGACCAACTGGGGCTGGATCACAACGCAATGCCCAAGAATCCTTCAGCTTAGAAAGCCAAACTGAAGCGACATTAAAAGCGGCAGAAGAAGCTAAAGCCGCAGCCGAGAAAGCTAAGCAAGAAGCAGATCGCGCAGCAGAAGCAAGGGCTCAAGCTGATGCTGAAGTAGGGCAATTCAATTTAACTGGTAGTGATCGTGCAGCCGATGTTGCCGCAGCACAAGGTCAACAAGATTTACTCGGCTCATCCAATGCAAAGACAGACGTAGGATTGGCGGCAGAGGTAGCCAGATTAGCTCTTGAGATTGGAAATATCCGCAAGGGTAAAGACGATAGATATGCCAGCACAGCGGATCCGATCCTATCTGGAGAAATGAAGCTGCAAGAATATGCAGAAGCAAATCCAGCGTTAGCAAAACAAGTGGCGGACGAATTAGATGCCAATCCAGAGAAATACAGCGAAGCTTCCAATGTCCCTGAGTTTGGGCTGAAGCAATACGCCTCAATTCTTAACAAGAGATTAGATACGATTGCCGCAAGGATTGTCGATAAGGCACCTATTAAAGCCTCCGATAAACCATCTGACATTAAAGACTTTGGCGAGAAGATTGGCGGTGCCCGTAAAGACGTATGGAATCTGTATGGCGATAACCTAGAAGCAGCAACTGAATTAGACGCTGCCGATGTGCCATTTGCAAAAGCCTGGCCTGAGCCTAATTATCAAAAGCTCATTGAAGCGGGCGCAGACCCTAAGACTGTAGCT
>NZ_NCJB01000190.1:0-4526 GCF_002282275.1 Polynucleobacter sp. 39-46-10
TCGTCATCGTTAAAATCCAATACCTGATGGTAATGCTATGCAACTTTCCGACTTCAATTACGACCTCCCGCCCGAACTAATTGCCCAGCATCCCCTGGCTAATAGAACGGATAGTCGCCTCTTAGAACTGAATATAGAGGGGGGTAATGTCGCTCAATTGATCGATCGGAAATTCCCAGAGATTCTTAACCTTATCAAACCTGGGGATTTACTCGTCTTTAATGACACCAAGGTGATCCCTGCGCGCCTGCATGGCAAAAAGGAGACGGGGGGCAATGTAGAGCTCCTTATTGAACGCATTAGCGGCGATCAACAAGCCTGGGTACAAATGAGGGCTTCCAAAGTTCCCAAGACCGGGAGCATTGTCCATGTCCACAACAAAGCGGGCGAAACATTCCCAGTGGAAATGCTTGACTATGACGGCAGATTCTATGAAGTGCGCTTTCCAGAGAATGTGTTTGATTTGCTTGAGCGTTTCGGTGAATTGCCACTACCGCCTTACATAGAGCATCAACCAAATCAGGAAGATGCCAATCGCTATCAAACTGTGGTTGCCAAAAACCCTGGTGCTGTCGCCGCCCCTACGGCAGGATTACATTTTGATGAAGCTATTTTGAAGAGGCTAAATGAGCTTGGAGTTAAGCAAGTCTCTGTGACTCTACATGTAGGCGCAGGTACCTTTACACCAGTTCGCGAAGAAGACCTTAGTAAACACAAAATGCACTACGAGTGGTTCTCAGTCCCCGCAGAAACCATCACAGCAATAGAGTCCACCCACCAAGCTGGCGGCAGAGTCATTGCCGTTGGAACAACCAGTCTACGGGCCCTAGAGAGTCAGGCTCAAAACCAAGAAGCCAGCGGCGAAACCAATTTATTTATTACTCCCGGCTACACCTTCAAAGCCGTAGATTGTTTGCTGACAAACTTTCATCTACCAAAATCGACCTTACTCATGTTGGTAAGTGCCTTTGCTGGTGTAGACAATATCCGCCATGCCTATCAACATGCCATTCAAAATGAATATCGCTTTTTTAGCTACGGCGATGCGATGTTCTTAACTAGACAAACTCATGACTAAACCTGTTCACTTCAATATCTTGGCGCGTGACTCTGCAAGCCCTGCACGTCTTGGCCAGCTTGACCTTCCCCATGGCAGCGTTCAAACGCCGATCTTCATGCCAGTGGGAACCTATGGCACTGTGAAGGCCATGACACCTCGGGATTTGAATGAAGCCAAAGCGCAAATTATTTTAGGCAATACCTTTCATCTGTGGCTGCGACCTGGTTTGGATGTGATTCAGAAGCATGGTGGCTTACACCGCTTCATGGGCTGGGATAAACCCATCCTCACTGACTCAGGCGGCTTTCAGGTCTTTAGCTTAGGTGCTTTGAGAAAAATTTCTGAAGAAGGCGTGACATTTGCCTCCCCTATTAATGGAGATAAGTTATTTATGTCTCCAGAAGTGTCGATGGAAATTCAGGCGGTACTCAATAGTGACATTGCTATGCAATTTGATGAGTGCACCCCTTACGAAGTCAAAGGACAAGCGACCTCAGAAAAAACTGCACGTGCTTCACTCGAAATGTCCCTACGTTGGGGTGATCGCTCTTTAAAACGCTTTCGCGAGCTCGAAACAGGCAATGGCCTTTTTGGCATTGTTCAAGGAGGCATGTTCGAGAATTTACGAGAATTCTCCTTAGATGCCGTCAGCCAACAAGGCTTTGATGGTATTGCTATTGGCGGCCTCTCTGTTGGAGAACCCAAGCCCGAGTTTGAGCGCATTTTGAATTTCACAGCTCCTAAGTTGCCAGAACATATGCCTCATTACTTGATGGGAGTTGGTACACCAGAAGATCTCATGCTAGGTGTGAGCCTGGGCATCGACATGTTTGACTGCGTGATGCCAACTCGCAATGCTCGAAATGGCTGGCTTTTTACCCGCTTTGGTGACCTGAAGCTGCGCAATTCAGGGTACAAGGATGATGATCGCCCCGTCGATCCTACTTGCGCCTGTTATACCTGTAAAAACTTCACGAGATCCTACCTAAATCATCTGCAGAAGGCGAATGAAATCCTTGGGTCACAGCTGAATACGATTCACAATCTCTCCTACTACCTCCAGCTCATGGAAGAAGTGAGGGACTCCCTTGCCAAGGATCGATTTAGCGCCTATCGCGAGGAATTCCATCGGAATCGTCAGCGCGGCGTAGAGCCTGGACAGGATTAATAGCCCTAGAGCATCAATGGGCACCCCCTATTGATCTGAAATCAGCCCTCCAAGCCCCATACAGTTTAGAATTGCGGGTTTACGGCTTTGCTTAAAAGCCTAAAACTGAAGCATTTTCCAATTGGTAACTAATGGAGGTTTTGTATGTGGATTAGTAACGCTTTTGCCCAGGCGCCAGCCGCGGGTGCAGATTCTGGTGGCTTAATGAGCTTCCTTCCCCTGATTTTGATGTTTGTAGTGTTGTACTTCATCATGATTCGCCCACAAATGAAGCGTCAAAAAGAAACTAAAGCAATGCTTGAGTCCCTTTCTGTTGGCGATGAAGTAGTGACTGTTGGCGGCATCATGGGAAAAGTAACTGCGTTGAAAGATCAAGTGGTAACTGTTGAAATTTCTGCCGGCACTGAAGTGCTAATGCAAAAAGTCGCCATTACAACAGTATTGCCAAAAGGCTCAATGAAGTCTGCTTAATAAGCTTGTTTAAAAGTATCTCGATATGAATCGCTATCCCCTCTGGAAATACATAGTCATCCTATTTGCTTTGCTAATTGGAGGACTATATTCATTACCCAATTTCTACGGGGAGGCGCCAGCGGTTCAAGTCTCGTCCGCCAAACCAACCACTAAGGTTGATTTGGCGACACAGTCTCGAGTCGAAAAGATTCTGACTGAAGACAACATTAGCAATACCGGCATCTTCTTTGAATCCACAGGCAATGTTGGTTCAATCAAAATTCGCTTCAACAATACCGATATTCAATTGCGTGCGCGTGACTTGCTGCAACAGAAATTGAATATTGATCAAAATGATCCCAATTTCACAGTTGCATTAAACCTACTCTCCAATACACCGAGTTGGCTCAATGCGCTTAATGCATTACCGATGCCTTTAGGTCTGGACTTGCGTGGTGGCGTTTACTTCTTGCTACAAGTCGATATGAAGGGCGCAGTTCAAAAGAAAGTAACTTCTTTAGCCACTGATATTCGTAGTCAGTTGCGTGACAAATCAATTCGTCAACAAGGAATTGAACGCGGCCAAGACAGTATTACCTTAACTTTTGGTAGCACTGAAGATGCTGAAAGAGCACGTTCAGTTTTGATGGCTAGTCAGCCTGATCTGACCTGGCAGATTAAGCCTACAGGGCTATCACCAAAACTCGTAGGCGAATTTAAGCCAACCTCCTTAAAAGAAATCCAAGATAGCGCAGTAAAACAGAATATCGTGACGCTTAATAAGCGCGTCAATGAATTGGCTGTAAAAGAGCCAGTCATTCAGCAGCAAGGTGCAGAGCGTATTGTGGTTCAGCTTCCAGGCGTTCAAGATACAGCTCGTGCCAAAGACATCATTGGTCGCACCGCAACACTGGAGTCCAGATTGGCTGATCCCATCGTCTCTACGATTGCGATTGGTGAGACCCCTCCCCCAGGCATGGATGTTTTCCGCTTTGGCGAAAACCGTCAAGGCGTATTCAAAAAATCGGTGATCTTTAGTGGCGATCGCATTACGGATGCAAGCGCAGGCTTTGATCAAAACCAACGCCCTGCAGTGAACATTTCTTTAGATGCGGCTGGTGGTCGCGTAATGCAAGAAGTGACCCGTGAAAACATTGGCAAGCCGATGGGCATGATCTTGTTTGAAAAAGGCAAAGGTGAGGTTCTCACAATTGCCACCATTCAAAGTGAGTTTGGTTCCAAGTTTCAGATTACTGGTCAACCAACTACTGAGAGTGCGAATGATTTGGCGCTCTTATTGCGCGCGGGCTCCTTAGCAGCCCCAATGGAAATCATTGAAGAGCGCACAATCGGACCAAGCCTTGGTGCTGAAAATATTGAGAAAGGATTTAAATCTCTCATCATTGGTTTTGCAGCAATCGCTATTTTCATGATTGCCTACTACCTGTTGTTTGGTACTTTCTCAGTTGTGGCACTAGCAGTGAACTTATTGCTCTTAATCTCTGTTTTATCCATGTTGCAAGCTACCTTAACCTTGCCAGGAATTGCTGCGATGGCATTGGCGCTAGGTATGGCGATTGACTCCAACGTATTAATCAACGAGCGTATTCGTGAGGAGCTACGCAATGGCGCAGCCCCGCAAACAGCTATTGCTATCGGCTTTGATAAAGCCTGGGCAACTATCTTGGATTCAAACATCACCACCTTAATTGCCGGTCTTGCATTACTGACATTTGGCTCTGGCCCAATCAAAGGCTTCGCAGTAGTGCATTGCCTTGGTATTTTGACTTCCATGTTTTCAGCGGTCTTTTTCTCACGTGGTCTGGTTAACCTCTGGTACGGCAG
>NZ_NCJB01000191.1:0-5368 GCF_002282275.1 Polynucleobacter sp. 39-46-10
TTTCCTTATCTTTAGAGAGTATTTTATGTCCAACCAACAGCAACAAAGTAACGATGTAGCAAATGCCTATGTTTTGCCTTTTGAGCAACTCCGAATGACCGATGTTGAATCAGTCGGCGGTAAAAATGCCTCACTCGGTGAGATGATTTCTCAGTTGTCCTCCACAGGGGTTCGTGTACCAACTGGATTTGCAACTACCTCATTAGCATTTCGTGATTTCTTAGAGCACAACAATTTGACTGAACGTATTCAGAAGCGTTTAGAGAATCTCAATATTGATGATGTTCGCGCTCTAGCTGAAGCTGGTAAAGAGATTCGTGGCTGGATTGAAACTGCCCCGTTTCAACCACGTCTGGATGAAGAAATTCGCACAGCATTTAAAAAATTGGATGACTCTGGCAAAGGTTCTTTTGCAGTGCGATCCTCCGCCACTGCAGAAGATTTGCCTGATGCTTCATTCGCTGGACAGCAAGAAACTTTCTTGAACGTTGAAGGTATTGACGATGTTCTGAAGAAGATTCGTGAAGTATTCGCATCCTTGTATAACGATCGTGCGATTTCTTACCGTGTTCACAAGGGCTTTGCCCATGCTGAAGTAGCCTTATCTGCTGGTATCCAACGCATGGTTCGCTCTGACTTGGGCGCTGCTGGCGTGATGTTTACCCTGGATACTGAATCTGGTTTTGAAGATGTCGTATTCATCACTTCTAGCTATGGCTTGGGTGAGACAGTGGTACAGGGTGCGGTGAACCCAGATGAGTTCTACGTATTCAAAACAACTTTGGCACAAGATAAGAAGGCAATTATTCGCCGCTCTTTAGGTTCCAAGTTGATTCAGATGCAATTTGCCCCAGCTGGTTCCGCTGAGAAGGTGATGACTGTGGATGTCGCTCCAGAAAAACGCAATCGTTTTTCATTGGAAGATGCCGATATTACTGAGTTAGCTAAATATGCTGTCATCATCGAGAAACACTACGGTCGCCCAATGGATATTGAGTGGGGTAAAGATGGTCAAGATGGCCGTATTTATATTCTGCAAGCACGTCCAGAGACAGTGAAGAGTCAGGCTGCTGGTCAGGTAGAAATGCGTTACAAACTCAAGGGCACTTCTAAGGTTCTAGCCAAAGGCCGTGCGATTGGTCAAAAGATTGGTGCGGGTCCAGTTCGCGTAATTCGTGATCCTAGCGAGATGGATCGTGTGCAGCCAGGCGACGTCTTGGTTGCTGACATGACTGACCCTAACTGGGAGCCGGTCATGAAACGCGCTTCCGCGATTGTGACTAATCGCGGTGGTCGTACTTGTCACGCAGCAATTATTGCTCGTGAGTTGGGTGTTCCAGCGGTGGTTGGTTGCGGTGATGCGACTGAGCATTTGCAAGACGGCATGATGGTGACGGTTTCTTGTGCTGAAGGCGACGAAGGTCATATTTATGATGGCTTGATCGAAACTGAAGTGACTGAAGTATCTCGTGGCGTATTGCCAGAGATCCCAGTTAAGATCACCATGAATATTGGTAATCCTCAGTTGGCATTTGATTTCTGCCAAATCCCAAATGCGGGTGTTGGCTTGGCCCGTCTTGAGTTCATCATCAATAACTACATTGGCGTACATCCACGTGCTGTATTGGAGTACCCAAACATTGATCCTGATCTCAAGCGTGCCGTTGAGAGCGTAGCTCGTGGCTATGCAAGCCCACGTCAGTTCTACGAAGATAAATTGGTTGAGGGTGTAGCAACGATTGCTGCTGCTTTCTATCCAAAACCAGTAATCGTTCGCTTGTCTGACTTTAAGTCAAACGAGTACAAAAAACTGATTGGCGGTTCACGCTATGAGCCGGATGAAGAGAATCCAATGCTGGGTTTCCGTGGCGCATCCCGTTACGTGTCAGCAGATTTCGGCGAAGCCTTTGCTTTAGAGTGCGCTGCAATGAAGCGTGTTCGTGAAGATATGGGCTTGGATAACGTTGAGATCATGGTGCCGTTTGTTCGTACCATCAAACAGGCTGAGCGCGTAATCGATATGATGGCCAAGTTTGGTCTCAAGCGCGGTGTCAATGGCTTGCGTCTGATCATGATGTGCGAGATTCCTTCTAACGCCATCTTGGCAGATCAATTCCTCGAGCATTTTGATGGATTCTCAATCGGTTCAAATGATATGACTCAGTTAACGCTGGGTCTAGATCGTGACTCCGGTATGGAATTGCTGGCAATTGACTTTGATGAACGCGATCCTGCGGTGGAGTTCATGATTGCACGCTCCATTGAGGCTTGCCGTAAGCAAAACAAATACGTTGGTATTTGTGGTCAAGGCCCTTCAGATCACCCAGACTTTGCGCGCTGGTTGGTTGCTAAGGGTATTACTTCTATTTCCCTCAACCCAGATAGCGTAGTGGCTACTTGGGAAATGTTGGGTAAGAAAGAAGTCTAAGTTCTGAGTTGCTAATTACTAGCAAGATGCAAAAAGGCCTAGAGAAATCTAGGCCTTCTGTCTTTTGATCACCGCTTCAATTAACGCTTAGTTTTTGCAGCCACTTTCTTCTTTGGGCTAGCTTTAACCGTTGCCTTAACTGGTGCAAGCACCTCTTTTGCGACCTTACTATTGCGATGAATGGACACTGCACCCATCTTCTTGGCAGGGGATGCAATCGAGCGGGAGGGGGTCGCTCCTGACCAGCTAGGTTCCGCAATGGAATTAAATGCAGCGCGTAATTTCTCACCCCACAATTGATGAATCATTTGGAAGTAGGGGTTGGACTCATCCATCGTAACCAGCTTACTAGCTTGCAAAGAATTCTTTTCATAGACCATCAAGTCCAACGGTAAGCCAACAGAAATATTGCTGTTGAGTGTTGAATCCATCGAGATGAGGGCGCACTTGGTGGCTAGATTGAGTGGAGTATCAAAGCTAATGACCCTGTCTAAGATTGGCTTGCCATATTTAGACTCACCAATCTGGAAGTAACAAGTCTCAGGCGTAGCCTCAATAAAGTTGCCAGCAGAGTAGATATTGAAGAGTCTTGGGCGTTCACCTTTTATTTGTCCGCCAAAGATCAGATTGCAATTGAAATCAATGCCTGCTTTTTCGAGTGCCTTGTGATCTCGGTCATAAACTTGCTTGATGGCATCGCCAATGACAACGGCTGCATCGTGAGTGCTTTCCACATTCCATAAATTCTTCCCATTGAGGAGTTGGCCTTGTAATAGGATCTCTTTAACTGCTTGAGTAATGGCAAGATTGCCAGCGCTCATGAGGGTAAAAAAGCGATCTTTATCCTTCTGGAATAAAGACATCTTTCTAAAGGTACCGATCTGATCAACACCCGCATTGGTGCGAGTATCCGATAAAAAAACCAAGCCATCTTTTAGGCAAAGCCCAACGCAATACGTCATCCTGCAACCCCTTTAATTATTTCTCTGGATTATCTCTTACTTGGTTTGGGTAATCGAGATGCTGGCACTTAACTCCTCGCCGCCTCCGCCAGAGCGAACCCCTTTGACAGGTGCTGCCGAGTAGTAGTCCCTGCCAATCGCTAGGCGAACATGACGTGCATCAGTAAAGCAGGCATTGGTGATATCAATACTGGTCCAAAGACCTTTATCAATATCAGTGCAGAAATCAATCCAGGCATGGCTTGCAAGGTTTGGTGCATCTTCAGCAAAGAAATAGCCACTGACATAACGTGCCGGAATACCTGAGGCACGACACAGCCCAAGCATGATGTGCGCATGGTCTTGGCAAACACCGGATTTCATGGCAAAAGATTGCGCGGCGGTGGTTGCAAAATTGGTTTGCCCTGGTGAGTACAAAATAGTCTCTTGTACTGCGGCAGCTAAAGCTAAGACCTGATCAACTGAGTTTTTCTTGGGAAGAGAGGCTGCAAAATACTCCAGCATCTCTACAGTTGGCTCAGTCAGATTTGTTTGTTGAAGTAGGTGGTAAGGGGAGACTGCCTTGGGCTCATCAATAAACTCAAAAGCATCTTGAGTATGAACCTCACCCTCTGCCTCAATCATCATTGATGTGTATGAACTCTCTTGCACAAAAACGCTATAGAGATTACCAAAAGCATCATGTGAAGTGCTTGCCTTAATGGGGGTGCTGACTTTCCACTTGTCGATTATTTGACCGGCTACATCTGGTGGTGTTAGTCGCAACTCTTGAATAGAGTAGCGTACCGGTGTTTCATAGCGGTATTCTGTGCGGTGGCGAATCTTCAGGTGCATGGTGATCTTTAAGCTACAGCTAATGGAATAAGGTAGGCGTTACTGAATTCATCAGCAATATGATTGATGCGCTCCAAGAACTCTTCAATGAACTCCTCTAAGCCTTGCGAGAAAACCTCATCAATATCGGAGTAGTCTAGGCTTGCCTTGAGCTTGCCTAGAAGACGTTCAATTTCTTTGGATTGCTGATTCTTCATCTCTGCAATCAGAGGAATAAGTTCATTGACACAGCACACTAACGAGCGTGGCATTTGCTTATTGAAAATCAATAGTTGCGCTACTTGCTTNNNCACCTGATCAGAGTAGATTTGACGATAGATCTCAAAAGCAGAGACAGAGCGAAGCAGGGCAGCCCAGTGATAAAAATCAAAGAAGTCGCCATCAGCTCCATCAATCACTTCAGAGAGATCACCGTCAACTGGCTTATCTTTTCTATTGGAACGCAATCCCTTTAGCGCTGCTTGACCTTCATATTTAGTTTCTAAAATACGTGCGGTGTTATCGGCCCTTTCTAGCAGGGTGCCGACATTCATAAAGTAGAAGGCTTCGTTCTTGAGCATGGTGCCATGCATAACACCCCTAAATAGGTGGCAACGATGCTTTACCCATTCCAGTAGTCTGCTTGGGTCGGCTTGATTTCGGGCCTCCAAAATGCGTTGCAACTCTAACCAAGTGGTGTTCTGGGTTTCCCATGCTTCAGAGGTAATTTTGCCTCGAATAACGCGAGCATTTTCACGAGCGGCAAATAGACAAGACACGATGCTGGAAGGATTGCTGGTTTCATAAATCATGAAATCCAAGACATTCTCACGCGTGACAACATCGTATTTCATCAAGAATGAGTCTTCTAACTTGGAGATCGTGAGTAGCTTTTTCCAGCTCTGCTCTAAAAACTCTGCAGGCTGCGGGAGTAGGGAGGTTTGGTGATTGACGTCCAACATACGGGCAGTATTTTCTGCGCGCTCTGTATAACGGGCCATCCAGTAAAGGCAATCAGCGGTACGACTCAACATATTGATTTATCCCTTTTATTCTTCTAGAACCCAGGTGTCTTTAGTGCCGCCACCCTGTGAGGAGTTCACAACTAAAGAGCCTTCTTTGAGGGCAACACGAGTAAGACCACCCGGAACCATCTTGATTGTTT
>NZ_NCJB01000192.1:0-4507 GCF_002282275.1 Polynucleobacter sp. 39-46-10
AAGCCTTTGCTAAAGAAATCCCGCTTAGCCTGATAAAAAGATGACAGCCCTAAGTAGTGATCGGAATTCATAAGGTACTTGGCCAAACCATATTGCATTGGCGTGTTTACTGTGAAGACATTGAATTGATGTATCTTGCGAAACTCCGCCATCATCGCTGCAGGTGCAGCTACATAACCTACTTTCCAGCCGGTGACATGGTAGGTTTTACCGAAACTTGATATCAAGAAACTTCGCGCCGCTAATTCAGGATGACTGGCTATGCTGGCGTGTTGATGTCCGTCGTACACCATATGCTCGTAGACCTCATCACTTAAGATCAGCGCATTGGTATCTCTCACTAAATTTGCCAGGCGGTCTAGATCGGTCTTCTGCCAAATCATTCCAGTTGGATTATGCGGAGTGTTGATGATGACGAGTCGTGTCTTTGGATTAACTGCTTTGGTCAAATCATCCCAAGGTATTGAGTAAGAATTAACGCGGCCTTGATCATCACGATTGGCAATCAAAGATACAGCGATTACTTTTCCACTAGCCATCTCAATCGAAGGGCGATAGCTATCGTAAGCAGGCTCGATGATGACAACTTCGTCGCCAGCGCCCACGCATGACAAGATTGCCGTCAGGATTCCTTGAGTGCCTCCAGCGGTGATAGTAATTTCTGTATCGGGATCGTAGTCATGACCATACAAAGTGGATATTTTTTTCGATACACCGTGACGTAACTCAGCGACCCCGATCATTGGTGGATATTGATTTTGATCAGACAGCATTGCTGAGTTGACTTGAGATATGAGCTCTCGATCACATGGAAAGTCTGGAAAGCCTTGCCCTAGGTTAATAGCTTGATGCTCTGTAGCGAGAGCCGACATGACTGTAAATACCGTTGTTCCTACTTTTGGTAGGCGACTCGGAAATGCTGGCGTCAGTAGGGGATTTTGGTTCATGCGGGCGGTTTAGGGCAAATAAGGTAGGTAGTCGCTAGAATGGTAGTTATTCATCCTCAAATTGTGCCATGTTGATCGTCCTTTCACCTGCTAAATCCTTAGATTACAAAACACCGGTCAAGGCCAAGGCTCCGACTCTCCCGGAATTCGTCTCTGAATCTGCAAAGTTGATAGCGGATCTCAAGAAGCTCTCGCCTCAGGAGGTCGCTAATCTCATGGGGCTGTCAGATCAATTGGCTGCACTGAATGTGGGGCGCTACCGTGACTGGTCTAAGAAATTTACTGAAGAAAATAGTAGGCCAGCGATTTACGCCTTTAACGGTGACGTTTATGATGGTTTTGATGTTAAGACGCTAAATCAAAAGACCCTTGATTTTGCGCAAGACCATATTCGCATTCTTTCGGGTTTGTATGGTGCACTTCGCCCCCTGGATCTAATGCAGCCTTATCGCCTGGAAATGGGCACCTCCTTTCAAAATGCTCGAGGTAAAGACTTATATGCGTTTTGGGGTGAGCGTGTAACCAACTCCTTAAAGGCAGTGCTGGAGAAGCAGAAGAAGCCTTTTCTCCTCAATTTAGCCTCTGAAGAGTACTTTAAGGTATTGCAGGCGAAGAACTTGGATTGCCCAGTCATCTCGCCCGTATTTCAGGATGGCAAAGACGGCAAATACAAAATCATTTCCTTCTATGCCAAGCGGGCTAGGGGCTTGATGGCGCGCTATGTGGTCGAGAACCGTATATCTAATCCAGTGGATCTAAATGGCTTCAATGTAGATGGTTACAAATATGTTGCCTCTGAATCTACAGAAGAAAAGCCGCTATTTAAACGTCCCGAAAGAAAGTAGGAGAGTGCTTCATGGCTGTTCATCGCACTAAATCCTCGCAACGCTCCTCACCAGATGTCGAGCGCCTAGTTGCTGACGCTATTTCCTTGGCAGCTTCCGGGAGTCACATTGAGGATCAGTTTTGGGAGGAACGTTTAAATGTTCGCCTAATGCGTCTTCTCAAAAGCCAAAATCAAAATGTGATTGATGCCGCTCTCGATCAAACATTTCGAATTAATACGGTGGCCTTCGAGGTACTTGCAGACTGTGCTGAGACCCTGGCTGAGTCTTTGCTAATGGAGCATGAGGGCCAGAACTGGGATGTTCTTTTGTTGGCTTTACCTATTGTTGCTCATACCCGCTATCAGATTCCTTCTGGCGCTCTTTCAGTGAGCGTCATTGAATCTACAGCCGCTGCATTACATAGCTCAATCACTTCCACTGATGCACGCTTAGCCATCGTTCCCTGGCTTTACAGCATTGATCAGATGCCACACTCACATTGCCAAACACGCCTGCTTACTGAGGCCTTAGCAAGCGCTGCTATTAGCGCTAGTGAGGTCAAATTAGAGTTGCGAGAGATGTCGGAGACTATTGCAGTTCTGGCTGATCCACGTTTTATTATTGCAGCTGTTGCTGCACCTTCTGGCTCACCACTTTTCCGGTGGCAAGCTGATGCGCCAACACGTCAAGAGCGTGGCGTCAGCTTGATAGGTTGGCAAAACATGATGCAAGAACCTATTGCGGCACTTTTGCCTGGTTGCGAGTTTGAGCTCTTATTACCTGAAGCATATTTTACAAATTGCCGATTGGCAGATAAGCAGGTACGTCCATTAAGCATTCGGGCTGCCGTGAACTTTCTTGAAAGTACGCTTGGAGTTCTTCCGGCTGGATTATCCTGCGTCGTTGGCGCATTCGGTGAAGATCAAGCTGACGAGTATCGAATCTCATTTAGCTTAAAAGGTTCTTCAGAAGTTGTATATGGTGTGATTTGGCCTTTATACGACCGAGAGAGTGTTGCTAATGATGCCCTGAATGATTTATCGGACGATGAGAGTCCGATGAAGCGAATCGCCGACGCCCTTAGGGATGCGGGTGTTGAAGATGTCTTCCGTCATGCAATGCTATTTGACCCAGAGCTTTGTGATGATTGCGGAGCCCCTCTGTTTCCAGATCGATCGGGTGACGCCATCCATGCAGAGTTGCCTGATGACGCGCCTACCCAGCAGCCTTTATTTCATTAGCATTTCAGTCTACGTTGAATCTTATAAAGTAAAAAAGCCGAGAGATTCTCGGCTTTTTTATTGTGGAGTCAGAGCTAAGATTTAGTTCTGCGTAAATGGCTCCGCATCAGCGAATAAATGAGGAAGGTCACCCTTTTTCATTTCTGCGGTTTGACAGAAATCTGCAAGACGAGTTCCAGACTTAATATTAAAAAGCATAGCCTTGTTACCGAGCACCACTAGATCATGCCCACTAGTAGTATTTTTGTAACGCAAACTTCCAGGCAGAGAATTTTCACGAACCAGTTCAAAAGTTTTGGATTGCCAGGTTAGGCGAATCTTTTCCATGGTCCCGGTCGTATTAAATTGTTTGCTTTCGCTACAAGTCCAAGTCGATACTGCCTCGCTTGCACCGGCTGTGCTAACAAAGCCAGCAGCCATCATGCTTACGAGGAGAAGGGTACGCTTCATATATGAAAGTCCTTAAGAAAGAAGGTGTTTAACGCCTGCTTGCTCTTCAAGCAATTCGTTCAATGTGTGATTCATGCGCTCACGTGAGAACTCATCGATTTCTAAGCCTTCAACCATTTTGTATTCACCATTTTCGCAAATGACTGGGTAGCCGTAAATCACTTCAGCTGGAATGCCATATTCACCTTTGGAAGGAATGCCCATGGTGACCCACTTGCCATTTGTGCCCAGAACCCAGTCATGCATGTGATCGATTGCTGCATTCGCAGCAGATGCTGCAGAAGAGAGACCGCGAGCCTCAATAATGGCGGCGCCACGTTTGCCAACTGTAGGAATGAATGTGTCTTTATTCCAAGCTGGGTCATTAATGCTGTCTTTGACAGACTTGCCATCAACTGTTGCAAAACGATAGTCTGGGTACATTGTTGGGCTGTGGTTACCCCAAACAACCAATTTCTCAATATCAGCAACTGGCTTATTGAGTTTGCTAGCCAATTGAGAGAGCGCGCGGTTGTGATCGAGGCGCAACATTGCAGTGAAATTCTTTGCAGGAATATCTGGAGCAGACTTCATGGCGATGTATGCATTGGTATTTGCTGGGTTACCAACAACTAATACTTTCACAGTTTTCTTAGCTACTGCATTTAAAGCTTTACCTTGGGCAGTAAAAATCTGAGCATTGGCTGAGAGCAAATCTTTGCGCTCCATGCCAGGGCCACGAGGACGTGCACCAACCAACAAGGCAACATCAATATCCTTGAATGCAGTCATCGGGTCAGAGTGGGCTGTCATACCAGCCAACAATGGGAATGCGCAATCATCTAATTCCATCATCACGCCAGCTAAGGCTTTTTGAGCCTTTTCGTCTGGAATCTCTAGTAACTGGAGGATTACTGGCTGATCTTTGCCTAATAAATCGCCATTAGCGATGCGAAAAAGGAGGGAATAACCGATTTGACCGGCTGCACCGGTGACTGCAACACGCATTGGGGCTTTTGCCATTACTAATAACTCCAGTTGAGGTTAATTAATGAAATCTTTT
>NZ_NCJB01000193.1:0-4860 GCF_002282275.1 Polynucleobacter sp. 39-46-10
GTGCACCATCAAGACAGCCGTCGGATCTGATTTCTGGCGGATGTCAAAGTAAAAAACTAAAACTACAGGAGTCAGACATGTCAGCAGGCAACATCCCCAAAATCAACGTCCGTAATTCAGTCAATGAATGTGCCCAGTCCCTCAAAAAGGAAAATGCCGGTAAATATCACAACTATGGCATCAAGGACTGCATCATTTCCATAGCAGCAACCAAGCAAAAATAATACTAAGCTATTGTTTTTAAAGAATTAATTTGGTTTATTGGGGTAGCGTTTACCGGTAAGATTACTGTAAGCCGTCCCAGCCATGACTAGCAATATTGAATCTACCATTACCGGGAAAAAGGCAAAGCGGTAGTGCATCACGTGGCCCAGCACCACAATCAAAGCTACTGCAGCTGCTGGTGGGTGCAGGCAACGCAAGATAAACATCCCCAAAATCGGCAATCACAGCCCAAGGCTGTGCCATGGGACTGCCTGGCAAAGCAAAAACCAATAAGGCACTCGCACCTAGGGATGCCATTAGCCACTCGTCAAGTCCACTAAGCTCACCAAGATACTTTGCGGTAGTGAGTACTAATATAAGGCCAATAAAAGCACCCACAACAGACCGAATTCTCTCAACCCACGGGACCTGAGGTTGATCGCCACCCAGGTAAAAGGAATAGCGTTTGAGTAGTTTTTTGTATTGCTGTCTCATACTTTCTCTATTGATATTTCTGAGCAATCATAAACCAGCATGCAATGGGAGCAAATCTGCGTAGCCAATAAAAAAGGCTGCCGAAGCAGCCTTTTAATCTCGCTAATGCGAATGCAGTATTAAGCCTTCTTAGCGTAAGCAGAACACCAGCCTGCACCGGCAACTTGCTTAGCACCAAACAGTGAGCAACCACCAGCAGCAGAACCCGCTTTACCTTGATACAAAGCGCAGTTGTCACACTTTTGGCCAGCAGCATATTTAGGGTACTTTGCTTTATCTACTTTAGAAGCGTCAGCCTTGTAACCTAAAGCAGCAGCTTGTGGATCGGTTTCAGCAACCATTGCTTGAGCTTGAACTTTACCGTTCAAAGCCAATGTGCAAGCACCAGCGGCAGACAAAATCATAAATTGGCGGCGACTATTTTTCATACATTCTCCAGAGAGTGAATTAGAACAAAATGTGTAGCTCAGCAGATCATAGATCAGAAGAAAATAGTCAGCTATAAACTATACAAGCCTTTGATTTATATAGCTATTTTGTTGAGAATAGTTCTCAAATTGAATTGGTCGTCAAGATCTACTGCCAACCCTTGAGATTCATACAAGAAATACGCTGTTTAATGTGCACACCCGATCCAGCTTCTGGATAGGCTTGAGCACAATCTAAGGCATCTTGACGAAAAGTAGCTTTGTTGTTTTTGGCTGGGTCGGTATTGACATCTGGATACAAGGAGCATCCCACCAGGATGGAGCTCAGCAGGAATCCGAAAACAGTCCCAGTCACATGCTTACTGAACTTTGAAAATATCATGCGCTAGCTCTCGCCTACCTTTTTTCAAGCAGGGATAAAAACTCTCTACGCAAATTAGAGTCTTTGAGGAAGGCACCACGCATCACGCTATTTACCATCTTGGAATCACGATCCTTCACACCGCGCCATTGCATGCAGAAGTGATCTGCATCCATCACAATCGCAACGCCAATCGGCTTGATTTTTTTCTCGAGCATGTCAGCCAGTTCCACTACTGCCTCTTCCTGAATTTGTGGACGACACATCACCCATTCAGTTAAGCGTGAGTACTTTGACAAACCAATCAAAGCCGACTCTTTGCTTGGTAATACCCCAATCCAGATGCGACCCATAATCGGGCATAGATGGTGAGAGCATGCGCTACGCACAGTGATGGGGCCAATGATCATCAGCTCATTAAGGCGACTGACATTAGGGAACTTCGTTAAAGTGGGCTGCTCAATATAGCGACCATTAAATACTTCTTTCACAAACATCTTGGCCACACGTTGACTAGTATTTTTAGTGTTGTGATCACTTTCTGTATCAATGACCAAGCTTTCTAAAACAGCCTGCATCTTTTGAGCAACCTCATCTACTAAGCCCTCAAGCTCTCCCGGCTTGATGAACGCAGAGATATTGTCATTTGCATGAAAGCGTGCTTTTTGAGCCTCAATACGACGACGAATCACCACTGACAATGGAGTGCCTGCATCATTCTTTTGGCTGGTCACTTTTTTTACAGGGGCAACTGGCGCTTTCTTAGTCGGCTTTGGGCTTACCGTTTTTTTTGTAGGAGTGTTTTTAGTCGCCATCAGTATTTATCTCGAATTATGAAAATATTTTTTAGTGTATTTAGATCTGGAAGAATATGGCTACTACGCAAGCCAAACCAGCAAGCCAAACAATAGATCGAGTGGTTGGCCAATTGGCTACATAGCAAACCAGATAAGCAATACGTGCCAATACAAATCCGATTGCTAGCAGATCAATCCTGCCTTGCGGTGCATTGGCCATGGATGCAATGATCACGGCAGCAAAAAAGAATGGAAGAGATTCAAAAAGGTTGGCTTGGGCCGCATTAGCTCGCGCCCGAAATCCTGTCTGCTTAGCAAGCCATTGCCTAGGCATGCCATTGTCATAACCCTCAAAACCTTTTTTGGCAATTCCAGCTGCAACATAGGGAAACAATCCCATGAACAGTACACACCAAGATGCAATGGTCATGACTGCGCACTCTTCTTAGAGCCAATACGGCTCTCAGTGCCATTCATTAAATTGCGGATATTGCTACGATGACGCCAGATTAATAACAAGCAAACTACTAAGAGCGCAATTGCCATTGGCTGAAAACCAAACAAGAAAACAAAATAGATGGGACCAAACACCGCTGCCGATAAAGCCGCCAAGGATGAGTAGCGCATAAACATCGCCACAATGATCCAGGTGCTTAAAGTTGCTAAGCCCAAAATCCAATTAATCCCAAACAAGATGCCGCAAGCAGTAGCAACACCCTTGCCCCCTTTAAAACCATGAAATACAGGGAATAGGTGGCCCAAGAAAACAGCGACTACTACGCCGCACAGCAACCAAGAGTTCAGTGTTGATGTTACCGATTCATCACCAAGCAATATTCTCGCTAACATCACTGCCAAGTACCCCTTCAGGGCATCACCAATCAATGTCAGAACTGCAGCAAGCTTATTGCCTGTTCGCAGAACATTGGTTGCGCCTGGATTACCAGAGCCATAAGAATGCGGGTCAGGCAAACGCATGCACTTACTCACCACTACCGCAAATGAGATAGAGCCAATCAGGTAGGCAATCGGAATCAGCAATAGATCTAAGGTTAAATTCATGGTGATATCTTAAACACTTATTGCACGGTTGATGACTGCTGTAGCCAATATATCTCTAACTGCCTCTAGGATGGTGTTGCTGATGAATCGACTTCAGACGCTCTCTAGCTACGTGGGTGTAAATCTGGGTGGTAGAGATGTCAGCATGACCTAAAAGGAGTTGCACCACCCTTAGATCTGCCCCATGGTTGAGCAAATGGGTAGCAAAAGCATGGCGCAAGGTATGTGGAGATAAGGCAACCGGAATATTGGCAATCGTGGCATACCGCTTTATCAACGCCCAGAAGGCCTGACGAGTTAGACCTGTACCAGTATGACGCCCGACAAATACGGCATCTGAAGTCTTACCCTCTAGTAAGGGTGTTCTACCCTCTGCCAAATAACGTCGTAACCACTGCCCTGCTTCTCCACCAAATGGCACTAAACGCTCCTTGCCGCCTTTGCCGTTGACAATTCTGACAATGCCCTCATTTAAGCCCAGCGCCACCGTCTTTAAAGAAACGATTTCTGAAACCCGTAAGCCGCTGGCATACATTAATTCCAGCATGGTGCGATCGCGTAAACCTAGTGGTGTCTCTACATCTGGAGCATTCAGTAAAGCCGTTACTTGATCTTCACTCAGGGTCTTAGGAAAACGTAAAGCTTGTTTAGCGGCACGCAAGCCAATACAAGGATCGCTTTTCACTAAATTGATTCGTAAAGCGTGACGGTAAAAACGCTTGAATACCGTAAGCCTACGATTGGCCGTAGTCGCCTTATCAGCACGACGGTGGGCGATATAAGCCGTCAGATCTTTTTCGGTAACACTGTAGAGATCAATGCCAGAATCTTTTTGAAGCCACTGAGCTAAGAGCAATAGATCTCGGCGATAGGCAGACAAACTGTTTTGTGCCAAGCCATCTTCTAACCAACAAGCATCACAGAAGCGCTCAATGGCTTCTTGGCTTGCTGGTGAAATCGATGGGGTCGAACCCAAGTCAGGAATCATGATTAAAGCTTGCCTTAGTCTTCCTGGCGCTTCAAGTCGCGATAGAAATTCTCATGCGGGCCAAAGGTCAAGAGCTTCACACTCTCTTCATCTAAGATCCGATACGCAAGTAAGCATTGCTGCTGAGAAAGTCGAAACTTAAAAACTTGAACCCCCAATAAATCTCCAACCTTGACCTCGCCAACAGAGGGGTCTGAGCTAATGACTCTAAGCGCGTTATCTAATTCAGTTTTTTGTTGTGGGTGTAATTTTTTAATTGCCCTAACAAACGAAGCAGTAAGAAGTAAGCGCATCAACTCAATACGTATTCACCAATAATCGGCTCTTGATCCGCAATCAAAATCTCATGGATCATTGAAAACGGTAGGTCTGGATTTTCTTGGGCAACTCTACCGATCTGAGACCAGTACTCAATCTGCTTGGGTACTGAACGATGCTCAATTTGCCCATACGCCTTGGCCTGTTCAACCAAATTTTCAGATAATTTAACGTTTATCGACATACTTACCCCCTTAGGATGATCCC
>NZ_NCJB01000194.1:0-4466 GCF_002282275.1 Polynucleobacter sp. 39-46-10
TCAAAAACTCATCGATATCGATATCGAAGCTGCCGGTCGTGAACAACGCAAAGGCAATATTTACAAAGGTGTTATTACCCGCATTGAGCCTTCGCTCGAGGCTTGCTTTGTAAATTACGGCGAAGAACGCCATGGCTTCCTGCCATTTAAAGAAGTTGCCCGCACCTACTTTAAAGAGGGTATTGATGTCCGTAATGCCTCTATTAAGGATGCATTGCGTGAAGGCCAAGAAATCATTGTCCAGGTGGAAAAAGAAGAGCGTGGCCAAAAAGGTGCCGCACTCACTTCTTTTGTCTCGCTAGCAGGCCGCTATTTGGTATTAATGCCAAATAACCCACGTGGAGGCGGTGTTTCTCGTCGCATCGAAGGCGAAGATCGTCAAGAACTCCGTGAAGCAATGTCCCAATTACAAGTACCAGATGGTATGAGCATCATTGCTCGTACAGCCGGTATTGGCCGTGACGCCACTGAATTGCAATGGGATTTAAGCTATCTCATGCAGTTGTGGACAGCGATTGATGAAGCCGCTAAAGGCAATTCAGCGCCGCTATTGATTTACCTCGAATCCAGCTTAGTGATTCGTGCGATTCGTGATTACTTCCAACCAGATATTGGTGAGATCCTCATCGATACGGATGACATCTACGAGCAAGCTGCAGCCTTTATGTCTGTAGTAATGCCGGATAACTTGCCTAGAGTGAAGCGTTACCAGGACGATGTTCCATTGTTCTCCCGCTTCCAAATCGAGCATCAGATTGAAACTGCGTACTCACGTACCGTACCATTGCCATCCGGTGGCGCAATCGTGATTGACCATACTGAAGCTTTAGTTTCAGTAGACGTCAACTCTGCACGTGCAACCCGCGGCTCTGATATTGAAGAGACTGCAACCCGCACCAACTTGGAAGCTGCCGATGAAATCGCTCGTCAAGCACGTTTACGTGACTTGGGTGGCTTGATCGTGATCGACTTCATTGATATGGAATCGAGCAAGGCACAAAAGGATGTTGAGAATCGTTTGCGCGATGCTCTGCGCCATGACCGCGCTCGTGTCCAGATGGGTAAGATTTCCAAGTTTGGTTTGATGGAAATGTCACGCCAGCGTTTACGCCCTGCACTGTCTGAGGGTAGCCATGTAACCTGCCCACGTTGTAACGGTACAGGCCATATCCGCGATACCGAATCTTCTGCAGTGCAAGTCTTGCGCATCATCCAAGAAGAGGCAATGAAAGAAAAGACTGCCGCTATTCATTCACAAGTTCCAGTCGAAGTGGCTGCATTCTTGCTCAATGAGAAGCGCGCTGAAGTCATCAAGATTGAGACACGCTTCAAAGTCAATGTCTTAATGATTCCAAACAAGCATTTAGAAACTCCACATTACAAGCTTGAGCGTTTACGCCATGACGATCCGCGTCTTGACGATCAGAAGGCTAGCTATGTGATGGCTGAAGAAGCTGCTGCTGAACTCGAAACAGATACTGCAGTAAGTCGCAAAGATGCAGATGTCAAAGTTCGCCCAGAAGCTGCTGTTAAAGGTATTACGCCAAATGCACCAGCACCTGTAAGCCAGCCACGTCCTGCGCGCACTGAAAAAGCTAGTACTGAAACTGCTAGCTCCGGTGGATTCTTTGGATTTATTAAGAGCCTATTCTCTTCAACGCCTGCGCCAGAAGTGAAGCCTGCTCCAAGCGCACCACGTGGTCGCAATCAAAACAATCGCAACGGCAATAACCGCAACCGTGGTCGTCGTGGCGAACGTAGTGATCGCGGTGAGCGTCCAGTTGAAGGTGCAGCAAGCGCCGAAGGTACAAATGCTCCACGCGAAGCGGGTTCAAGTAGAGGTCGTCAAGATGGTCGCAACCGCAATGGCAATAACGGCAATCGCAATCAAAATCCAAGACCAGAAAATCCAGCTGCGGTAACTCCAGCTACTGAGGCTGCTCCAGGTACTGATACAGCACCAAGTGCGGATGGTGAAGAGCGTCGTGGTCGTGGTCGTAACCGTCGTGGTCGTGGTCGTGGTCAACGTGGTGAGCGCACCGAGTCTACTGGTGATGCAGCGATTGCTTCTGTTGTTGCAGCAGCAACTTCATTTTCAGGACCCCCAGTAGGAATGGCTGGTGCATCTGCTTCCATGCCGATTCAGAATATCGCTCAAAGCTTTGGAAACACTGTTGCTCTAGTAGCTTCAAATGATGTGAAAGAGCGTGCACCTCGCGCACCCAGAGAGCCAAGAGAGCAACGTGCACCGCGTCAAAGCAATCGCCCTGATAACGCTGCAACAGCCCCTACCGCACAGGCAGTGGTCACATCAGTAACAGCAGCTGCAATTGAAGTCATTGCTAAGCCAGCACCTGAGCTTCCTAAGGTTGCCTTCCAAGCACTCGAAGAGACTCCATTGCATAGCGTGGTTCAGTCTGCTGGTATGGTCTGGGTGGCCACAGACTCTAGTAAGCATCAAGAAGCGCAATCGCAAATCAAAGCTGAGCCAGAAGTTTTGCCTATGGGTAGAACTCCAAAGGCTCCTGTTAACTTGCAAACTGGTCCAATGGTTTTAGTTGAAACCGGCGGCCAAGAAAAAACGGTTTAATCCAATTTCTCCAGACTGCTATTTATCCCACAAGGATATTTGGCAGTTTGGCAGAAACACCGTTTCACAGCCATAATGAGACATGGTTGAAAAAGTCATTCCCATACGTGTAGATGAAGGCAAAGGCCTTACGCCGTCCATTCCTGGGCAGCTTGTTGCCGCCAACACTTCAAGCAAAGATACTCGTGGGCGCCCTCTTCGTGATTTACGAATCTCCGTAACCGATCGATGTAATTTCCGCTGCACCTATTGCATGCCTAAGGAAATCTTCGATAAAGACTATCCCTATCTCTCTCATAGTGATTTACTGAGCTTTGAAGAGATTACTCGCCTTACAACGATCTTTGCTTCTCTGGGTGTAGAAAAAATTCGCCTCACTGGTGGCGAGCCTTTGCTGCGTAAAAATCTTGAAGTACTTGTTGAAATGCTCGCCAAGATTCGTACTACGACAAATCAAGCACTTGATCTAACACTCACTACCAATGGCAGCATATTACGCAAGAAGGCTGCCGCATTGAAAGCAGCAGGCTTGCAGCGTCTGACGATTAGCCTTGATGGATTGAACGACGACATCTTCAAAAAAATGAATGATGTCGACTTCCCAGTTACGGATGTACTTGATGGAATTGCTGCAGCTCAAGAAGCAGGCTTCACTAATCTCAAAGTCAATATGGTTGTGAAGAAGGGTACAAACGATCAAGAGATTATTAGCATGGCCAAGCACTTCAAAGGCAGCGGCATAACACTACGCTTTATTGAATTTATGGACGTAGGTAGCTCTAACGGCTGGGATATGTCACAAGTACTTCCCTCGCAAGAAGTTGCCAATCGTATCAACGCAATCTTTCCGATTGAACCTATTGAGGCTAATTATCCTGGTGAAGTAGCTCAGCGCTGGCGTTATCTTGATGGCTCTGGTGAGATTGGCTTTATTTCCAGTGTCACACAAACTTTCTGCCATGAATGCACGCGAGCTCGCATTTCTACTGATGGTCAACTCTATCTTTGCTTATTTGCAAATGAAGGTTTTGATTTCAAAACGCTCTTGCGTTCTGGTAGAAGCGATTTAGAAATTGCCAACGCCATCATGTCTACATGGTCCGGACGCAATGATCACTATTCAGAAATTCGGGGATCCAATACCGCTGAATTGAAATCTGCTCGCAAGGTAGAAATGTCTTACATCGGCGGCTAATGATTACCTCTGAACACATTACTGGACTCATTTTGGCGGGAGGTCGCGCCCAAAGAATGGGTGGCATCGATAAAGGTTTAATTCCCTTTCATGGCAAGCCTCTAATTGAATCTGCCATTAGTCGACTCAAGCCTCAAGTTAGCACCATTCTGATTAATGCCAACCGCAGCATTACCAAGTATGCACACTATGGTTACCCGGTATTCATGGATGAAACCCCCGACTTCTCCGGCCCCTTAGCTGGTTTTTCAGTGGGTCTCAAGCACTGCAAAACACCTTATCTGCTTACATCACCCTGCGACTCCCCTTTATTGCCGGACGATCTTGCCCAAAAAATGGCAGCTGAACTCGAGGGCAATAATTTAGAACTAGTCTTTGCTTCCACAACGGAGGACGATGGCAAGATTTGGTCTCAGCCTGTCTTCTGCTTAATGAAAAGCAGTTTGAAAGACTCTTTAGATTCCTTTTTAAGTAAAGGCGATTTAAAAATTGATCGCTGGTTTAAAGAGTTGCAATCTGGCACGGTAGTTTTTGAAAATCCACAAGCGTTTGCCAATGTGAACACACCAGAAGAGTTAGCAGTTTTAGAAAAAATATCTTCATGTCAAACTTAAAGCACATACCTCCAAGTGATCCGATTTATATCAGTGGCTCACTACATGTAGACCAAGCTCGCATAGC
>NZ_NCJB01000195.1:0-4463 GCF_002282275.1 Polynucleobacter sp. 39-46-10
GGAGGCTCAGTTTTTCCAGGCCCCCATCCCCGAATTTGCCCTAGTGATGCCGAGAACCTTGCACTAGGCTCTCAAAAAACACTATTTTTTGCCCTTACCTGTCCAAAGGACAATAAAGAGCAGGAGAGCTAGAGCAATGCCCCCCTCCACAGCAAACAAGATAATGGGGTATTCATCGAGTAAATTGGCAATCATGATTTCTATATCCAGATTAATTAGTCGCAACACTACTTCACGCATTCTTCTTTGCAGTGTATTCGTTATCAGCATCGTTAGCTTATTGACTGCTTGCTCTACACCTTCGACTCGTGGATCTGGTTATCGCTCCAGTGGAAACGCCCCATCTCCTTACAACTCTCCGATCGCTAGCTTTCAATCTGCTTCGTGGCAAGACTTGCCTGGTTGGCAAGGGGATGATTTAACGCAGGCTTGGCCGGCTTGGCTGAAGAGCTGTGATGCCTTGCGTAAGCGCGGTAGTGAGATTAATTGGCGCCAGGTTTGCGCTCAAGCTAATAATGTTTCAGGGCGAGATGGACGTGCCATTCGCCAATATTTCGAGGGGAATTTTCAAGTATATGAAGTGCGTAACAGCACTACTGGCAAAGATTCTGGCTTGATAACGGGTTATTACGAGCCTGTCATGAATGGCTCGCAGACTCGAACTGCTACTTATACCGTTCCCTTGTACGGTCTTCCCAAGGCTTGGAGAGGTTCTAAGCCAAATCCTGCACCAGCGCGTGCAGAGCTGATGAGCTCTGGAGTTCTGAAGGGTTCTGAAATAGCCTGGGTACAGGATCCTGTCGCCGCTGCATTTATGCAAATCCAAGGCTCCGGAAAAATTCGTCTAGAAGATGGGCGAGTGCTGCGACTCGGTTATGCCGGTACCAATGACCAGCCCTTTAAGTCTTTTGCGCAGTGGTTGTTAGACCGTAAAGAAATTAATCGTAGTCAGGCCACTATGCAGGGAATTAGTGCGTGGGCTAAACGTAATCCAGGCCAAGTAGAGGAGATGCTCAATGCCAATCCTCGTTTTGTATTCTTTAAAGAGTTGCCAGGTAATGTTAGTGCTGATCTGGGTCCTAATGGTGCATTGGGTGTACCTTTAACAGCAGAGCGTAGCATTGCTATTGATTTGAAAGCGATGCCTTTGGGCGCCCCGGTATTTTTGAGTACGACTAGACCTTTGAGTAGTCAAACCTTACAAAAATTAGTGATGGCGCAAGATACAGGTAAAGCCATTGTGGGTGGGGTACGAGCGGATTACTATTGGGGATCAGGGGATGCTGCAGGTGAGTTAGCAGGACGCATGAAGCAAGATGGCAAGATGTGGTTATTGTTGCCGCGCTGAACAAATCATTTTTGAAAGAGATCGATGACTTACAACACCATATTGACTGAAGTGGATGGCAAGGTTGCCATCATTACCCTCAATCGCCCGCAAGTATTAAATGCTCTGAACGATGAGTTGATGGATGAGTTAGGTTCAGCGCTATTGAGTTTTGATGCGGATGACAATATTGGCTGCATCATTGTGACCGGTAGTGAAAAGGCATTTGCTGCGGGTGCAGATATCGCGACGATGGCGAAGTATGGATTTGCGGACGTCTATCGCGGTGACTTTATCTCTCGTAATTGGGAAGAGATTAGAAAAGTACGTAAGCCAGTGATTGCAGCGGTATCTGGCTATGCCCTTGGAGGCGGATGTGAGTTGGCCATGATGTGCGACACCATCATGGCTGCTGAGAGCGCTAAGTTTGCACAACCAGAAGTGAAGTTGGGAATTATTCCTGGCGCAGGTGGCACACAACGTTTGCCACGTGCAGTTTCAAAAGCAAAAGCAATGGACTTAGCATTGACGGGTCGCATGATGGACGCTACTGAGGCTGAGCGCTCCGGCCTAGTTGCTCGTATTTTCCCTCAAGCGGATTTGCTAAAAGAAGTCAAAGTAATTGCCAAGACGATTGCAGACATGCCATTACTAACTGCAATGATGGTGAAAGAAGCAATTAATACTGCTTATGAAACTACGCTCTCAGAAGGCATTCATTTTGAACGTCGTTTATTCCACTCTTGCTTTGCAACAAACGATCAAAAAGAAGGTATGGCAGCTTTTATAGAAAAGCGCCCAGCAAAATTTACGAACTCGTAAAAAATATACTGCTAGGCTAAATTATTTTTCTAAGTAGCGTTGAGCTAGCTTGACCCAGTAGCTGACGCCCACTGGAATCAGTGCGTCATTGAAGTCATAAGAAGGGTTGTGAAGATGGCATGGGCCCATACCGTGACCTACTGCTCGGTGATCACCATCACCATTGCCTAGGAATACATAGCAACCTGGTTTCTCCAGCAACATGAATGCAAAGTCCTCTGCGCCCATCGTGGGGTCGATTGAGGTATTGACGTTTTGTGCACCAACTAATTCGCTCATTACTTCACTGGCAAATTCAACTTCCTTGTCATGGTTAATGAGCGGAGGGTAGTTTCGAGCAAAACTGATTTCTGCTTGGCAGTCAAATGCACTTGCTACGTTATGAGAAATTTCTCGTAAACGTTGCTCAATTAAATCTAGCACCTCGATGGTGAATGTGCGAACGGTTCCGCCGATAAATGCACTATCCGGGATGACGTTGCTCGTCTCACCTGCATGAAACTGCGTAACTGATAACACCGCTGCATCCACAGGACGTTTATTGCGCGTAATGATGCTTTGTAATGCTTGTACAACTTGAGCGCCTGCAAGCACTGGATCAGCGCTGTTATGTGGCAGGGCAGCGTGACCACCTTTGCCGCGAACGATGATTTCAAAAGAGTTGCTGGAAGCCATCATGGGGCCAGAGGTCACGCCAAAATGTCCCTCAGCAAGCCCTGGCCAGTTGTGTAGACCAAAAACAGCATCACAAGGAAATTGCTTGAAGAGCCCATCGTTAATCATTTCTTGCGCACCAGCACCACCTTCTTCTGCTGGCTGAAAAATGAAAATGACTGTGCCTTTGAATTCGCGATGATTGGACAGATATTGAGCAGCACCTAAGAGCATTGCTGTATGACCATCATGCCCACAGGCATGCATCTTGCCGGGATTCTTTGAAGTGTGTTCAAAGGTGTTGTGTTCTTGTAATGGCAGTGCATCCATGTCGGCACGCAAACCAATCATCTTGCCTTGACCTAAGTCACCATCAAGCTTGCCAACCACCCCTGTTTTGCCAAGGCCACGATAAACCGTGATTCCCCAACTCGAAAGTGCTTCAGCTACAAGATCAGATGTGCGGTTTTCTTCAAAGCGTAATTCTGGATGCGCATGAATATTGCGACGAATTTCTTGGATAGCTGATGCGGAATCGATGATTTCTGGAAGTAATCGCATAGCTTCATCTTATCTGAATTTACTCGGGAAGTTTTATATGCTCCGCAGCAAATCGTAATGACTCTATGGAGTAGGGGGCATTTTCCGGTTTCTGAAGCTGCTGAGGAAGGGTGGGAATAACACCTAAAAATGGTGCAAAAATCCGGTCTTTTAGCGTTTGAATATTTTCTTCCAGAAGAGGCATCTCCTCTGAAAGCGTATTCGCTACCCAGCCGGCAATTGTTAACTGACGAGACTGAATTGCTTCACAAGTGAGTAGGGCGTGATTAATACAGCCTAAACGCATACCTATAACGACGATGACAGGTAAATCCATTGCTTGAGCGAGATCCCCTAAATCTTCCTGTTCATTTAAAGGAACTAAAAATCCACCCGCTCCCTCAACAACCACCACCTCAAATTTTTGATTTAGTGAATGCAGGTCACCTAAGATAATGGTGGAATCTAGGTAGATATCATTTGCTTTGGCAACAAGATGGGGCGCTACCGCTTGATCGAGAACGTAAGGACAAAGACTTTGTTCTTGAGCATTTAATCCTGAAGCTATGCGTAATGTCTCTAAATCCTCATTGAATTTTTGACCACTAGCATCCACATAAGTTCCGGCAACGACAGGTTTAAAGCCGACTGCGCTGATACCTGTTTCTCTCAGTTTCAGAATGAGTGCGCCGGCAACTAAAGTTTTACCAACTTCAGTATCCGTACCTGATACAAAAAAGCCAGTAGAGGCATTAATCGTCATGAATTACTTTCTACGTGTTTCTCAATAGACTTCAATGTCTTAATCAGATCACGTAAATCATTAGCGCTGTGGTTTGCGGAAAAGGTAATACGCAATCGAGAGCTACCAACTGGGACGGTGGGCGGGCGGATTGCGGGGATCCAATAACCTGCTTCATCTAAGAGTTTGGCTGCCGCTAATGCGTTGGCATTGCTTCCTAAAATCACTGGCTGAATGGGGGTAGTTGAAGGGGTTTTTTCCCATCGTGAGAAGGTCATTTCCTCATTCCAAATCTGAATCAACTTATTAAGTTGTTTACGACGCGCAATGCCTTCATCACCTTCGATCAATTCAAGGCTGCTGATTAAGGTATGTGCA